>DONH01000267.1 GCA_003509235.1 Planctomycetaceae bacterium | reverse complement strand
CAAAGTCACACTAGAACAAGACGCTGATTAGAACAAGCACTATGCAACCCGATTGGGATGAACGGTATCGTCAGGGTGATACACCGTGGGACAAAGGGCGGGCATCACCGGCATTGATCGCCTGGCTCGAAGATAATCCAGGGATCATGACAGGGTCTGTTCTCGTCCCTGGGTGCGGTACAGGACATGATGTACGTGCTATTGCCTCTGCTGAACCCACATCGTGTCCAGTTGGAATTGATATCTCGAAAACAGCTATCGAACAGTGCCGTCACAAGAAAGTCCACGAAAATGAACGGTACGAAGTAAAAAATCTTTTCTCACTACCAAAGACTTTCCTGGCTAAATGTGACTGGCTTTGGGAGCATACATGCTTCTGCGCAATTGATCCCAAAGAACGGCCGGCGTATGTGTCTGCCGTAGCAGCAAGTCTCAAACCAGGAGGGAGCCTTCTAGGTATTTTCTATCTGAACCCACAAAGAAATGACACGCGAGCAGCCAATGGTCCACCCCACGGCACAACGATTCAAGAATTAGAAACACTCTTTCAAACTGACGGTGTCTTTTCGATCATCGAGACAATGAAGCCCCGTGACTGTTACCCGGAGAGAGAAGGTCGTGAACAGCTTCTCCTGCTCCGAAGAACAAAAAAAATGGGCCAAACCTAGTGGATTCCAACTTTTTTCAGGCCTCTTCAGCGTCAACCATTCGCTCGAACCAAATCGCCATATCCACAGGATCAGACAGGCTGCTACCATAAAGAAGTTGGGCAGCAATGCTCGACGAACGAGGTTTCTGGCTTTAGTCAGAATGGTCCGCTCGGCGGCAGTCAGTGCAGTGGTTGCGACTGCTGAGAGTCTCGTAGTAAAGGAGGTGATCCAGTGACGTATGGTGACTGTACAGGTGAATGTTTAGGTGGGTTTTCCTACTGAACAATCCGCCTGGTTGACGGGCTCATGCCCCCGGGTGTGTGACTCTTTTCAACAGCATTCATTTTTACAACTGCCGCCCCATTTTGGGGTGGCAGTTTTTTTCTGTATATAGTTTGTCTATGACACCACAGGTATTCGCCAACAGCACAGCCAAACGAAACGTTCGCCTATTCATGGCGTTCCGGATTCTCTTCAATATCCGGTTTTACTATCCGGTCTTCATGGTGATGTTTCTTCGCTACGGGATCACCTTGGAACAGTTTGGCTTGCTGAATGCTGTCTGGGCAGTTGTTATCGTTGTACTCGAGGTGCCTTCTGGAGCACTGGCTGATCTACTTGGTAGGAAAGCTCTTCTCGTTGCTGCTGCAACCATGATGACTCTCGAAATGCTGTTACTTGCAATTGTCCCTATTGGTTCGTCATTGGTATTCCCAGCTCTTCTCCTCAACCGAATTCTTAGTGGTGCAGCTGAAGCATTCGCCTCAGGCGCTGACGAAGCTCTTGCCTTCGACTCACTTAAGTTATCCGGAAACGATGGTGACTGGCCACGAGTCCTGGAACGACTGATGCAAGTCGGTGGACTCGCTACCATCTTTGCAATGGTTACAGGGTCACTCGTTTACAGCCCCGACCTTATTCAAATGGTGACGGATTGGGCTGGATTCTCTATACAACTCACCCTTGACGATACATTTCGTCTTCCTGTCTGGCTGACCTTTTTTTCAGGATGTGGGGCAATCCTTGTCACGCTCTCAATGGTTGAATTACCGCGGGACGACTCTGAAAAAAATATCACGCTGCTTGATCCTTTCAAGCAAACGCTCCAGACTGGCCATTGGATCCTTACGAATCCATTGGTGCTTGTTGTCATTGCTGCCGGTGTTCTTTTCGATCAACCAATCCGTCAACTACTGGTTGTATCAAGCCAACTCTATGCCCGGATTGACATACCTGTGCTTTACTTCGGCATTATTAGTGCTGGAACGGCTGTGCTCGGGCTCCTCGCTGCAACACCCATGCGTCGCATTGCAACAAGCCAATCACCGAGGACGAATTTTTTATTGCTTTTCAGTACAGTCACACTTGGACTTTTTGGCACTGCGCTACTTATTCCTTGGTGGGGTGTTGGATTTTTCATGCTTCTATCATTATCAATGCGGCTACTTATGTTCTTGCAGAGCCACTATCTGAATCAATTGGTTGACTCTAAGCATCGAGCAACGGTGCTGAGCTTTCGCGGACTGGCCGTAAATGTCAGCTACGGTTTCATGAGTATCGCTTTCGCACTAGCGGTGACGGCAGTCGAAAAAGCGGACCCAACAACCACTCAGACGGCAGCTTTCGATTGGGTCATTCGGCTGCTTCCGTGGTATTTCCTTTTCGCATCCCTTGTTTTTGTGGCGTGGGCGCGACGACGCGTCCGCTATGAAACGAGACTAAAAGCAACCGACGGATTCACCAAACCTACTGATTTGTCCAGCGACACTCATACACCATCCCCTCCTTCGGTGTAATCACTGACCAGCCAATGAGTGACCCGAAGGGATGGTCAATTGAGAAGCGAGGATCCATCGGAATCGGCGGAGACGATTTGTCTGCCGGATATCGGACGAGTTTATAGGTCGAGTAGGGCAAATCTTCCGGGAACAGGAGCCAAGAAGTAAGTAGTTCCGTACGTTTGTTTACGAAGAATGGCAAGTGTCCCGTCATTGAGACAGGCACCGTCGCCGTTGTCCTCGCCTGTAGCGTAACCCGTTCACCAATTGGCACATTGGAAAGATCAAAGGTCACCTGATGTTGTGCATGCATTGCGAGAACGTTCTCGTCCTCCGGATTGGCTGGAAGAACAATCCGTTTGAATTCTCCCTGCGGCTGACTCTCTGGCTGGCGAATGTCAACGACGTTCATGGGAAAAATACCGGTAAAAACGACACGCCGGTCACCAACATATTCTTCGTTAAGCCGCACGACAATTCGATCCCATGCAGTTACAGTGCCACGCGATGATTCATCGTTTGCATTCGGATCAAAATTCCGAAGATCAAAAATCCTACTCTGCGAAAGTACTTCAACGCCCTCGAGTTGGGCTGTTACAGCACCTGTCAGTTCACCTAATTCAGCAACTTTCCAGTCTGTGGCTGCAGTTCCCTCGACAAGGTCGAGAATCTGCCGGATATCTGGATCGCCCAGGGCAATCGAGTCAATCATTGTGGTAAGGAGTTCCGTATGCTTTCGCAAACGATAGACGTAAACGGGACCACACACAAACAACAAGACAGCGATAGCGATAAATACATATGTAGGCCAGTCTTTAAAGTCGAAAAGTGTTGACCAAACTTTTCGGCAGCTCGAATTGCGCAGTTGGCGTGAATTTTTGGTTGCGTTGGAAGGACCTCGTTCCGACGCCAGATGTCGCCCATCGATTACTTTTTGTAACTGTTGTGTTTCGGGAAACGGGTCCCAGGGTGGGATCAAATCGTCGTCCTGACTCGTCAGACCAATTTCAAGGCAAGTTTTTTTTGTCACCTCATACCCATGACGGACCAGTGCGTTCACCTCAAAGTCAGAAAACCTATCAAGGTCTGTACGAATTGACTGTACCTCTGCTTGGACAACCGGATGCTGTGCTGTTGGGTCTTCGTTCCGTGAGACAATCTCCGTGATGGGTAGGAATGAAAATCCAGACTGCTGACCAAAGTTTTCACGTTCAAGCTGCCAGACTCTGTCCCATAAAATGTCTGACGCACGAATCGATTGTGCAATAAACCCAAGTGATTGGTCCCCAAGAATCTGAAACGGCTTGCCCGCATCACTTACAAGTACATGGTCGAACGCTCCAACTTCGTTCTCGAGCCAGGCAAATGCGCGCGTCCCGAGATTGTCATACACTCCACCATCAGTAAACGACTCCGTCGCAAACTGACCTTCACGAACGCCGAGGTCCTCTGCTGATATCTCGACCGGAGGGAAGAAACCAGGAAATGCTGATGAAGCTCCAACCACTCTGGGTAATGTTGCCATCTGACCCGGAATACATTCGAACTCAAATTTTCCCACATTATTTCGTTGCTGAATGTAGAGACCTTTTTTATTAAATACCGACAACACACCGTCACTCACATTTGTGGCAAGAATGTGAAGCCGTGGAATATCAGGGAGTTCGTATAAGCAGGTATCACCGTACAGAAACTCTCGATAATACCGCTCGAGGACTGCATTGGGAGAAAGGTAATTCATCTCACGACGAGCTAACTTTCCGAACAGACGAAGGCTGTAAATAAATGGCAGACGCCGAACAATATGGTTGCGAACATCAAATTGAACAAAGTCGATAATCTCAGAAGCCGCTGCCTCAAATTCTTCTTCATCACCGGTGTACTTGTCCCAATTCAACACGAGATGGGCGGCGAGGATCGATCCACCAGAAACCGAAGCAATATCACTGACTTCCTGCAATGACCCTGTATCTCTGAGATAGCGAATCACACCAAGGTGGTAGAGGGTTGCACGAAAACCGCCACCCGATAGAGCGAGTCCCAGTTTTGGCATGGTGGTAATTCCTTCGTCGCGTTGTGCTTCAATATCTGGTTTTTACAGACCGCCGACCACTGTATCTTAGGACGCGACTTTAACGGATGGGCTGCCTTTTCGGCTCACGATCTCGCTAACTCCTGTTCGCTACGCCCGACTGTAGGGATCATGCTGGTTTTCGGCCCCAAGTCATGCCTCCTGACAAGACGCGCAACCACTGCCATACTTCTTTAGTACCTTTATCAATCTGGTATTTTTTCGAACTGGAATCATTCAAACAGTCCACAACTCAGAGACATGTGCATATGAAAAAATTTAATCTTCGATCTAGTTACCTGCCAAAACCAACCAGACTCTGTCTGGCAGCGTGCACGATCTTCATCACAATCTCTCCAGCTCCTCATGCAACCGCCGCAGAGTACCTTCCTGGCATTGAATGGGAGGAGCCCCGGCAGGTGACACCGGGAAAAAACAATCAGGATCCTCCAAGTGACGCCGTTATTCTTTTTGACGGTGTGGATACAAATGCTTGGAATAACGCTGAAACATGGTCGGTAACAGATGGTTTCCTGATTGTTGGAAAAGGCATGATTAGTACCAAAGAGGCTTTCGGTGATTGCCAACTTCATGTGGAATGGTCAAGTCCACTCCCGGCTGAGGGAACCGGTCAGGGGCGCGGGAACAGTGGCGTCTTTTTTGGGCCGTATGAAATTCAGGTTCTCGATTCATTCGAGAACGCGACCTATTTCGATGGCCAGGCAGCTGCGATCTACAAACAAACACCACCGTTGGTCAACGTTATGAGAAAACCAGGAGAGTGGAACAGCTACGATATTATCTGGAACACCCCACGTTTTGATGCAGAAGGGAAGCTTACAGAACCTGCCACTGTGACTGTGCTTCACAACGGCGTGCTTGTACAAAACAACTTTGAGCTGCTTGGAGACACACCATTTAACCGGCCTCCTCAATACAATCCTCATCCGCCAGAACTCCCAATCCGACTGCAAGACCACAGAAATCCTGTACGTTTCCGAAACATCTGGATTCGGGAAATAGCCCCAATTCAGGGAAAACGAACCCAACAACCGACTCTTCGGGACAAAAAAACAAGTGCGAAGCGGCCCAAAAAGGGATAAAAGAAAAGAAAAACAGCGCACGGTTGGGAGCTATGGGTCAAGATTGCGGGCAGTCGAATTGTGTCCGGAGGTCGTTATGCCCCCTTCTATAAAATCCCAAGAGCCGCCTATCCGTTCTCGAAATTGGTGGCGTGTACTTGTGGGGTGTGGTCTCGCTTGTGGTCTGCTTATGTGGTTTT
>DONH01000050.1 GCA_003509235.1 Planctomycetaceae bacterium | reverse complement strand
TGCCACTTATCATCCGCTGGCCAGGGCATGTAAAGGCAGGCCGTGTTGATACAAAAAATGTCACTTCGTTCATCGATTGGCTGCCAACATTGTGCGCGATTACAGGAATAGAAAAACTTCCGAAACAGTTAGATGGCGAAGACATTTCTGATATCTGGCGTGGCGATGATCGTGAACGGTCCAAGCCGCTCTACTGGAAAACCAGCGCAACGGGTTCATCGCCAGCGATGCGAGAAGGATTTTGGAAGTTACATCTAAATGTTCGTAAAGGAGAAAAAATTCAACTCTACGACCTCTCAAACGATCTATCTGAAAGCAAAAACGTAGCCAAGGAAAATCCTAAAGTAGTGTCCCAAATGAGTGCGAAACTTAATGCCTGGGTTGCAGAATTGCCAAGCGAATATGTAAAGAAAAAAAGTAAGAAGTGAGAGGATCAAAGGGGCCTTGCAGTCGAAAATAGTCATCGAATCAATCATACTTAAACATAACCACTGAAAAACAGAGGTGGTGGAGGCCTATATCGCCCATTCCTCTTCCTGCTCAACCGGCCCAGACTTCAGATACCCAAAGAGCCTCGTCCCAGTCTGATGCTTCTTAAATCGCTGGGAAGGCCTGATGCACTTCAGATGCCACAGTCAAATGCAACGGTGGTAAAAAAAGTGGCGATAGTCGAGAAAACAAGATGTACCGAAGCAACCAAAATAAACCTCAGGCATTGTTCTTTTGGCTTCGTGGGTTGCTGTTTTACTTTTTTACTTATGAGCACACCTAATTGAATGATTGCAGTTATCAAAAAAAGGAGAAAACACGGTATTAAAAAGAATAGGAAATCCTCCTCGCTGAGGTATTCCATTGTCAGAACTATCTGCCAGCCAAAAAGAATAATACCATTCAGGAAAGATAAAACTGCGAGACGTTTGAGCGAACAATCTTGAAGAAGAATACGACTCATCATTGCACCAATGGCAAAAAAAGATACTCCCCCAGCGGCCTGAAGGCCCGCGTTAAATATTTGCCCGCAATGCATGTGCGAAATAAGGATGCCGTTACAGGCCATTTGCAGGCATAGAAGGGAAGCGAGTCCAAGAAGTTGTATGCGAGATGTCCCACCAGATTTTCTTAAAAAGTATCCCCAGAGAATTCCAGCAAAGAATGAAAGCCATTGCGTTTGGAAAAAGATGAGAGGGCGAAATAGAATCCAGAATAACTCATCTAACATGATTTATTCCTTTTCTTACTGCTTCCAATGTATACCGTTTGGTAATAAATAAACTTTAAATCCCAATTTCAAATAATATATTACTTACGTTTCACCATCCTTTGGCTTTTGTCATTTTCGAATTTAACTTCAGCCCATAATTCATCTTTTATGGTGAAATTCAAAAGTGTAAAAATTTCATCGAGGCAGTGCCTGCAAGACATCGCGTAAGAATGCATTGAAGTCAAATGTCCCTCGCTTGCGCGTTAAGCCAAGACGCACGATAACAGCATCTCGAGAAGGTACAACAAAAACTCGCTGGCCATGAAAGCCACTGGCGAAAAATGTATCACGAGGACAGTCAGGCAGAGGCTGCTTATCTGGATACTTTTCGTAAGGATCGTTCGTCCACCAGTGTGCAGCGTAGCGTCCTTTTGCTGCAGCCGTTGGTGCCACTGAATATTTCACCCAACCCTTTGGCAGTAATCGCTTGCCATTCCAAACACCATCATTCAGAAACAGTTGCCCAAAGCGTGCCCAATCACGAGCCGTCGCCCAACCAAAAGATGATCCCACAAATGTACCCGATGCATCTGGCTCAATGATTGCAGAATACATGCCGATTGGTTTGAAAAGCTCATTCGAAGGAAACTCCCAGTAATTACTCTCCCCAACCGCACGGCGAATGATGGAGGAAAGAATGTTTGTTGTCCCACTCGAATAGGACCAGCGCTTATCAATCGGACGAATAAGGCTTTTCGATGCTGCATAGGCACCAGCATTTCGTTCTACAAAGAGCATCTTGGTCACATCACCAAAAATATTTGAATATGTTTCTTCAAAGGTCAACCCAGTAGTCATGTGTAGTAAATGGTTGATGGTTAGGTGAAATCGTGGATCATCTGGACTGGACCACTCTGGCACGCGTGCCCGATCAGTGACACGGAGTTTCCCTTCATGAACCAGAATGCCGATCAACGCATTCGTAATACTTTTAGTCATCGACCATCCTGCCATTCGAGTCTCTAAATCGAAGCCAGTGCCGTAATGCTCTGCAATCAGTTTGCCACCATGAATAACGACAACTCCTCTAGTCATGACTGGATTCTGTAGATCATGCTCTTTAAACGCTTTTTTGATGACTTTGGAAAGTTTTTTGACCGCGTCGCCGTTTGACGGCAATTCCACGGCACTACCAAAGGGCCAAAACTTCTCTCCCCAATCCGTCGGCTTGAACATTTTTGGCCTCTGCCCCAATTCCGGCAACGGCTCACCATGCATCAAGTGCACTCCCAAACCAGGCTGGTACTGTGCTGTCTGTTTGGCCAAACCACACACACTCGCTGTGACAGACTGAGTGTCTTTATCGATATCAATACTAAGAAAGTTCCACGGCCCAACATCTTCTTCGACAGCAGATTCAAATGGCCTTTCTGCTGTAAAAACCACACTCCCTACAACTTTTGCCACATAGCCCGAACCAATGTAAAAAGCTGGCAGGACCCATCCAAAAAAACCAACAGGCAGGGCAATGCCAAGCACAATCAAACAGCCAACACCACATCTCAATAAAAATTTTTTTTTGCCTTTTCTCATTCTTCGCTCACCAGACAGGAATGTCGCTATGACAGAAGACTTTTTTGTCTACTCAAACGACAATAAACCTTATTTTTATATGAGTTAAGTATCTTTGATTACCAGGATTGTTTTGGTGTTCCTGATTACCTTTAACAAACTTTTACTGTCGTGCTGCGGAAATGTTTCCAACTTCAACACGAAACAAAAAGTGACCTCAAGGATTCTTGCTATTAGGTGTGGAAAACTGGACACTATATATCGCAGTTATGCAGAGTACCGTGGAGAAAAACTTTTGTTCAGCGAAGCGAGAAAAATGATAACTATAAATTGAATTCTAAAGATGATGGTGGATTGGACTCTGGACATACTCGGTGCGGGAGCACTTTAGATTTCTTTGTAACACACGAAACACATCCTGAAGAACTTTTCGAATGCACTCAATGAACAATTCACTTGCTGCTTTGTTTCTGCTCTTAGCTTTTTCTCCAATCTGCTCGGCAGAAAGTCCAAACTTCATCGTAATTCTTACAGATGACCAAAGCTGGGTAGGCTCTTCCGTCTTAATGAATCCTGATGATTCACGGACAAGAAGTGACTTTTACATGACGCCACACATGGAGCGACTTGCTCACATGGGCATGCGATTCACTCAAGGGTATTCACCGGCTTCATCATGCTGCCCAACGCGACGAGGAATACAAACTGGACAATTTCCAGCCCGGCATGAGTACAACGCAGATCGAAAGGGATGGACCGATACATATAGTAAGCAATTAAACATTCCAAGGATGCTCAAACAAGCGAACAAAGAGTACGTAACTGCTCACTTTGGAAAATGGGATCATCGCTATGACGAAATAACACCACATCAACAAGGATACGATTTTTCAGATGGTTACACAGGCAATGGTACGGGTGGCCACAAAGGCAGCGGTGGACCGGCAGCGACACCAGATCCGAAACGAATAAACAGTATTACTGATAAGGCTGTTCATTTTATTGAACGGAATCACTATCAAAAAAAACCGTTTTATCTCCAGGTCTCTCATTACGCTGTCCACCTTGATATTTTTTATAACGAACGAACTTTTACAGCGTTTCAGGATCGCTCTCCAGGTAAGAAGCACACAATGCCAGAGTTTGCAGCGATGACAAGTGACATGGACGCTGGAATTGGTCGTATTTTGGACAAAATTGAATCGCTGGCGATGCTGAAGAATACGTGGATCATCTTCATGTCAGACAACGGTGGCCGAAATGATCTTCCAAAAGCACCAACTGCAGAAGAACACCTCAACTCGCCACTTCGTGACGGAAAGCATTCATTTTATGAAGGAGGAATCCGAGTACCATTTTTCGTGATTGGGCCGGGAGTCAAACCACATTCAGTCAGTGCAGTACCAGTAAGCGGCGTTGATATTTTACCAACACTCGCTGATCTTGCTGGATACCCACTGTCTATGCCACAAAACATTGACGGCGGTTCGTTCCGACAAGTTGCTGAAAACATGGGCACGGGTTTTGTTCAACGTAGCCAACCCTTTCTTATCTTTCACCAAGGAGTCGATCGCAAAGTTACCTCAGCTATTCGTTCAGAGAATTTCAAATTGGTGAAAAACTGGGAAGAAGATCGACTCGAACTGTTTGACCTCGATAACGATATAAGCGAGCAAAGAGATCTGTCTAATGAAATGAAGCAAAAGACAGAAGAGCTTCATGCATTGCTACTTGAATATCTCGTAGGAGTGAATGCAGACGTACAGCCCCGCAGGAAAAGGAAAAAATGATTGCTCCATAACTCGCAGATTGTCTGTTGCACGAAGAAACTTTGATCATGAGTTTGCTGAAACGAAATGAAGACCACGCTGTTTAAATCGTTTTCGCAGCGCACCGAGCGGCATAGGGAAGCCAACAAAAGCTGCTGGAAAGTAAGCGAAACATCTCGTCAGCCCGGCAGTCTTGGGTGACAGCCTGTGATCAGAACACCCCAGGCGCAACTGCTTCACCTGCACTACCCTACGTAATTTTAAGCGTCGATATACTCACCTTACAACAAAAATCCCTACTCAAGTCATCGGCATCCAAACAGAGCTCGGGGGCATGAGCTTGAATAACTAATGAATGTGTGTCTTGGCTGTGTTTGGCTTGGCTTACGTACAAACGTGCTAAAACGAAGATTCACCGAATGGTATCGATCTGTGATTTGGAGGAAAACTATGTTCATCACGCGACGTGGATTCATTGCCTCAAGTTTTGTTTTCACCAACACAGCGTTCTCTGCAGCAGCATCCAAAGAGCAGACAATCAAGCTTGGCTTTGACAACTTTGCCGTTCGGGCAATGCAGTGGAATGCTCGACAACTTGTAGACCATGCCGTCGCGTTAGGTTGTGATTCAGTTTTTATTACAGACTTTGGTCCCTTTGAAGACCGATATGACGATTCCTCCCTTCGTGATATTAGTCGCTATGGATTGGACAAAGGGATTGATATTGCTCTTGGATCATGGAGCATTTGCCCCTCGTCGAAAACATTTAAAGCCGATTGGGGAACCGCCTACGACCATCTCGTATTGGGTATTCGAATGGCAAAGGCTTTAGGATCTCCAGCTTTTCGAGTTATTTTGGGGAACAGCTCTGACCGACTTTCTCAGGGAGGCATAGAGGCAAGGATTGCAGATACCGTCAAGGTTTTGAAACAAGTGCGTAATAAAGCAATCGATGCGGAAGTTAAAATAGCTGTCGAGAATCATGCTGGTGACATGCAATCACGAGAACTCAAACACCTGGTAGAAGAGGCAGGTCCTGATTTTGTGGGTGTGAACTTTGATTCCGGAAACGCTTGTTGGACACTCGAGGATCCAGTGCAAGCACTTTTGAATCTTGCACCGTACGTACTCACAACGAGTCTTCGTGACACCATGATTTGGAAGTCTGAGAATGGCATTACGACCCAGTGGACAGCAATGGGAGAAGGGTGCATCGACTTCAAGAGGTTCTTTGAAATATTCAGGAAACAGTGCCCTGATGTAACTGTTCATATTGAGACAATTTCAGGATTTCCAAAATCATTTCCAATTTATGAACATGATTTCTGGAATCTTTTCCCAAACGCACTGGCAAAAGATTTTTCTGCATTCCTCACACTGGCAAAAAAAGGAAATCCGATACCCACCTTTCAGCCGGCTGCCAAAGACAAGCTCCAGTCCAAAAAGATTCACCAAATTTCGGAGCTAGAACGGAGTATCCTGTACTGCAAAAACGTTTTAGGGCTTGGATCCTAATTCTATTGAGCTCGTGAACCATGCATACCGGAATGAGAAAATCCGATGAATATGTCTAAAACAAGAACTGTGCGCTGGTGTTTTGGCTTTGAATTTTGAACGCTAGTTGCCCATTTATCCCTGCAAATTACGCAGGTTGCTATGTGGTCCTACTGCAGGCCGACCCTGAAACTGATGCTATAGACGAAAAAAGCAAAAAATTGGCAAATGCCTAATATTGCTGTATAACTCTTTCGGGCTTGACGATGTTATAACACGACACATTCAGTTGTGTTGCAGGGGATTTACCGTTCTATACAAGGCATTTTCGCCTAGCCCTGTGGGAAATTTTTGTTTCAATTTTTAAGTATTCAAGATCAATCGACTTTGATTCGCTTATCTTTTTTTTACTTTTTTGAAAGGAACCGGGATCATGCAAAAACATTTGCAGAGGCGTGCATTCACGCTGATAGAACTTCTTGTAGTCATTGCCATTATTGGTGTCTTGGTAGGCCTGCTTCTTCCTGCTGTTCAGCAGGCTCGAGAAGCTGCTCGCAGGGCGTCGTGTGTCAACAAACTCAAACAACTTCAACTTGCCGTCTTAAACTACGAAAGTGCAAAGCAAGAGCTACCGGCAAACTCGCGCTCTCATGATCTGTATGCAATCATGCAGTCTAATAATTCAAGTGCTCGGTGGGGATGGCGATACATTCTTCTTCCTTTCATGGAACAACTTAGTCGTCACGAAATAATCCTTGGAAAGATACAGGCACAGGCTGTCGCTGGAGGATACACGCCAAATTCCAACCAGCCTGAACTGAATAATATTATTGATGCTTGGCTTTGCCCCTCAGATATAGTTCAAACAGGCCCCCGTCATGCTGGTGCTAATTATGCTGCCTGCCATGGAGACCGTTTTGGCCAGTCAACAAAAGACGTTTTCTTTGATACGCAGGGTGCTTTCATATCAGGCTTTGACTGTTCCGATGGTAACTGGACAGCTGGAACCTGTAAGAAACGTAGCGTCAGACTGAAAGACATCACTGACGGGCTGTCGAACACCATAGCGCTCGGTGAAGTGCGATTGGGAGATGGCACGCTTGATTCCAAGAACGGTGGACAAGGCATCACCAATGGCATTAATCAAAATGCGGAACCAATTAGGTGCCAGGAGTTGCTTGATGCGAATGGGATGTATTCTGGAACGGCAGTTCGCGTGGACCGTGCCATTGGCCGACGTGGCATGGATTCAAACGAGCCACATGCACTTTTCCAGACCGGCATGCCGCCGAACTACGCCCGCTGCGGTTCAGGCGATCACGGCAATATGATGCCTGGTCTGAGCAGTTATCACCAAGGTGGTGCAAATGCAGCAATGTGTGATGGCTCTGTCAGATTCATAGCTGACACCATTGATCATGACGTAAGTTCGAATCGGAAAAATAATAATCGAACAGGGCCAAGTTTAGGTGGCGTTATGGGTGCTCTGGGCACAATTCATGGTAGTGAAGTGAATCAACTATAAGGATTTACTTTTCATTGGCATCTGCGGCGTGTTGTAAAAACTCGCCGCAGTGCTGATGAATTTTTTGATGTTCATTCATTTTATCTTTTTCAATTCATTTTTAGATTCAGTGAGAATTCTTGTGCAAAATTTTTATTTTTCAAAACCTTCTCAAAGCGGTTTTATCATTGGATTACTCTCTTTATTCACGTTGGTTGGCTGCGGTGGCCCAAAGGGCCCAGCAGTGACTGTTGTCAGTGGCACTGTAATGCTTGATGGTGAACCGCTTGACGGTGCTTCGGTTGTTTTCCATCCAACATCTTCATCTGGTCTCGCCGGAGCTGGGAGAACAAGTGCAGACGGCACCTTTGGGCTTTCGACATTCCGTGCAACTCCTGGCGCTGGTGTTGTGCCGGGTGAATACGTGGTCACGATTAGTAAAGAAGAATGGCCACAGTTTGAGGAGCCAGAAGACGATGATCCGGACTATGAACGGAAAATCGCAAAGGTTGAAAGAGACATGGAACGAGCAAGGCCGACCTATGTGACTCCTCAAGCATATGGTGATGAAGAA
>DONH01000141.1 GCA_003509235.1 Planctomycetaceae bacterium | reverse complement strand
TCACTACTGAGTTGATGTACTGTGTATTCGATGGTTTGAGATGAAGTCCTCTATCCTGCAGCTAAAGTCCTCCATAGGAACTGCACCGCTCGCCTTCATTCTCCGGCGGGTTTTGTCTACCCCTTTCGTTATGACCCCGGAAGCGTCTCTGGGTTACTCACATAACGAAAGTACGTACATGACTGATACGATTCAGAAAATCTCAACTACCTCTTCGATTGATTCGATCGCCGTCGGATTCCAAAAGCTCAGTTTGTCAGCAGAAATGCTTGCTTCTGTGCAGCATCTTGGCTTTGAATCCCCTTCTCCTATTCAAAATGCTGCCATACCAGCCATTCAGGAAGGAATTGATGTTGTTGGGCAATCACAGACAGGTTCCGGTAAGACGGCTGCGTTTTGTATTCCAATTGTGGAAAAAATCAGCACAAAGCAAAGAAAACCACAAGCACTTATTCTGACCCCAACCCGAGAACTTGCGAAACAGGTAGGTAACGAAGTCCAAAAGTTTGGCAAGTATAAGAAAAAGCTGAAAACAGCTGTTATTTTTGGTGGCGTGTCTTTTAGGGATCAGCTGCGTGATATCCGAGGTGGAGCACAAATTATTATTGCTACACCCGGACGTCTACTTGACCATATTGAACAGTCGACCATTGATCTCTCGACGATTGAAACACTGGTACTTGATGAAGCGGACCGAATGCTAGATATGGGCTTCCGCGATGATGTTGAAAAAATTCTTCGCAAGGCTTCCACGGACCGGCAAACAATATTTTTTTCTGCAACGATAAGCCGGTCAATCAAAACCTTAGTGGAAGAGTTTTCGACAGAACCCCGGTATATCACCGTAAAAAAGGATGCTGGCCAAGAAGTACCACTGGTAACCGAAAAGGGCTTTAAGGTTAGGCATCAGATGAAATTCGATGCCTTGCTCCGTATCCTTCGATACTATGACACGCAAAGCGGCGTCATCTTTTGCAATACCCAGCAGATGGTCGAAAAGCTAGCCGAAGACTTAGCGAGCAATGATTGCGTCGTTGATCGACTGCATGGCGGAATGGCACAAGCCCAACGAGAACGCGTGATGGCAAACTTTAGGAAATCTCGGTTCCATTATCTTGTTGCGACTGACGTAGCAGCCCGTGGGATTGACGTGAACGAACTTGGTGTAGTTATAAACTATGACCTCCCAAAAGATCCGGAGGACTATGTGCACCGCATCGGCAGAACTGGCCGTGCTGGAAAAAAAGGTCTCGCGATAAGTCTCGTCACTGGTGCTGGCATGCGGTCAGTATCTGCAATTGAACGATTCACCGGGTCAAAACTCTCCATTGAAGCGTTGCCCTCGCAATCGGCAATCCGGAGTCTCCAAGGTGAGAAGTTACTTGAATCATTTCGCGTTGACCTCAAGAAGACAGATTTCGCCGTGGAGAAAGAACTCCTCCAACGCCTTTTCGACGAAGGGCACCAAGCCGAAGATGTTGCAGCAGCTGTGCTCCATCGGATGTTACCGAAGCAGATTAACACGGACACTGTCTTGGACGAAGAACTGGAGGATCGCCAGCAAAAACGGCGAAAACGGCGTGAACGACCAAATTCGAAGCGGGATTCACGAAAAAAACGACGCCCTGAAAATCAACGTGCAGCGGGAAAACGATCACCTAAAAAAAGAAAATTTCACGTTAAAGTGCCGAAATAGACGATGAAATTGGTCTAACAGCAGTCTGTTGCTGTTGGTACAACCCGAGCGTGGTAAATGCAAGCAGCATTGTGATACCACGGCTGTTTTTACCAACTCGTAGAACTGTAAACATGTTACTCCAAGTATTGTCTCTGGTCGGATGGTTTGCCGCGATGGTTGTTCTGATGTCTCTTATTGAACATCAGATTCATTGCAAGCTAATGCATAAATTGCCGAAGATTTCCTTCCTTAAAAATTCTAAGTTAAGGAGGAAAATGTTTACGAGTCATGCCGTCGAGCACCATACGCAATACCGAAAGGTTTTTCATGACGACCCTATGCCAAAGGGAGAAGATCGTGGTATTCGATTGAATTTCTGGGAAGGTCTCGTTGAAGGTCTTCCCGTAGCAATCATTCTTTTTTGGTTTTCTCCAGTGGGTGCCGGAATGTTTATGCTTGTCGTGGCTCTTCACCATACGATCTGGAATCAGATTCATTTAGAAATGCATCAGCCGACTGGTCGATTTTTTGCTAACTGGTGGCTCTATAAGTTTTGTGCACGTCATCACTTTCTGCATCATAAATATCCCGATAAAAACTTTAACGTGGCCTTCCCCATCGGGGATTTCATCTGTGGTACGATTGCAAAGCCATCTGAAAAAGATTGGGAAGCCATGCGGGCTGAGGGTATTGCTTAGTTTTTTCTGGATGCAGTGGTGAAAGTCAGTTGTGACTTCACTTTGTTGCAAGTGTTCTGTGGCCCGAGAGCCTCTTTCGTACCACCGCCTTTTAAACTTTTTTGTACTTCTTTTGTACTTCATTGCCCGGCAGATTAACCTCCCAAAACCTGCAGTTGTGATGGTTTCAATCGCTCGACGATATCTGGACCGAGGCGTTGATCATTTTGTAGAGACGTATCAGAAGCAGAGCGCGTTGCCTTGTGCAACACGAATTCATACGCATTACAACTTGGAAAAGGAGGGGGGGAACGGCACGTCTGGATTCAACGATTGATTTGTAAAACGAGCAGATTGTCATGTGTTCCCGCTAGCAGAAGGCAAGGGGTAATCACCGAACCAGACGCCGATTCCGCCGACAGGAGGGCCGGACAGTTTGGACTCTTAAGTATGGCTGCTTGTATCCGCTTGTCATTTTTCATGATGCTCAGCAAATGCAACTAGTTAATCATGGGTTGCGAGATTATCGCATTCATAGAATGTCCTGCCATACCAACATTACTTATACCCATATGCCACAAGAAGGGCTTTTCTTATCGCTGGCCCAAGCGCTCATGGCATTGCGAACATCCGTCACGTCATCTGTCCCGAAGTAAATTTTTCCCTGTGGGAGCACTCCGAAGTTGCCGTACGGCTTGACTAGGTGACACACCTTTCAGAGGCGATTCGTCACTGTCTGAATGCTGAATGAAAATTGTCGCATATCCCCTCCCAGTCCAGCACTTTCGAAGGTACTTGTAGCCTTTCCGCAAACCACCGATGTCGTGGCTGAAGAGAATTACTGGTAAGGGGCCTCATGTTTCCGGCAAAGAGACCAGTAGCGGAACAGCTCGATC
>DONH01000305.1:2325-8704 GCA_003509235.1 Planctomycetaceae bacterium | reverse complement strand
GTGGGGGTGACGTTGTGCAAAGTTTGCCTGCCATGGGGAAAGGGTTTGGTGATGTTCAGGACTATTTCCACTCAACATTTCCTGATGTGCTCATCGAAGATCTCATTGGATTTCAAGGCAGTCATGGCGACAGTTTTGAGATTCACCCTCTGCTACCAAGAAAACAATGGAAATTCTTCTACTTGGGGGACCTTCGATATCATGGCCACGACATCGATATTCTTTGGAAAGAAGATTGGTCTTCAACGACTCCCGGTATGCAAAGCAAGCTGTTCGTATGGGTTGATGGAAAACGAGTTGCTGAAAGCAATAACCTGAATAGTTCCCTGCAAGTATCCCTACATTAATTGATCATCCATATTCACTTCCTCACGCGCTAGACTATGCCCTTTCTAAAATTCTCTAAGCTCTTCTTTTCGGTAGCGCTCTTCTTTGTCATGTGCTGCGTCGGTCACCTATCGGCCACCACGCAGCTCATGGCGAGCGAACGGCCAGCATTCACAGATTATTGCAGCCGTCTTGAACACGACATCCAAGGTCGTAAGCACGGTTTTCTTGCAGGCAACGTGACTTACTACGTTGGTGGATTTCACGCGAGTTGGAGGACCATTGAGGATGAAACCATAGGCCTGACTCATCCCTTCTATCATGACCTTCGTGCTCGTGGTGCCGCGCGTGTGCAAAGTGAGATCACTGGCACAGAGAATACCGGTACTGGCAATGATTATATGAGTTGGGAATTCTACAAAGACACTCGTGTGTTGTATGGAAGTGTCATTGTCGATGGAAAGACCTATGAGACGCCTAAGCCACGCATCATGCGATGGCGCCCCGATCAAGTCATTTGTGAATATGACCTTGATGGCATCACGATTCGAGAGCGGAAGTTTATCGGAAGCAGCGATGCAGCGGCTTCAATTATCACTGCGTCAAAGCCGGTCACTCTTCAGTTCACCGGTCAGAGTTTGTTTACGAGGAATAGCGTCTCGTCTCAGGCTGCCGCCAGGCTTGATGATACAAATCGATCGATTCTGGTTACTGAGGCTGGCACGATAAAATCTCGTCCAGATCCCGGCGGCCCCGAACGTATTGGCCCATCTGTTTATTCAGGTATGACCACGGTCCTGAGTGCATCAACAGAACTCGCAACAAGCCTCGTTCTTGAGAAAGATGCCAAGGGAGTCGTGCACTACACGTTTTCAATTCCGTGTGATTCCAAAGGCGCTGTTGTCTCTTGGGCAATGCATGATGATGAAGCCACGGCCATACAGGCTGGCCATGACATGATTGAGCATCATGCAGACGCCCTTGCCGAGAAAACAACGTCTATGAACCAGCTCCTGAATGATGAAATTCCTTGGTTTCGTTGTCCCGATGAAAAGTTTGTAGACATCTATTATTACCTTTGGTCCCTCTACCTGATGTATTCAATAGATGTAGGCAACGGGTGGGAGATGGAGAACCACACCCAGACGGCTGTAAACAATTTTCTTGGACTGCATCGTTATGACGCGATGTTTCAAATAAAAGTTGGTGCGTGGGCCGCTGATAAGGCTCACTACGGCTACGGAAATGTGCTGACATGGAAGCATCTCACTGAAAACGACCAATTTCGTGAACTGCCCAATGGCATTCGTATGCTTTCTGACAACAAGGGGACGACCTGGCATAGCGGTGCATATGGTGGAGAAATGTCTGAACATGTTCTTGGTGCATGGCAGATTTATGAGCATACGGGTGACGTAGAGTTTCTACGAGCAAGTTATGAAGATCATTTTGAAAAGCTCTTTCGTAAGAGGCTCACAAATTTTGCAATGAATGAGTTCGAAGTGGCGGAAACACTTGCTCGAATGGCGTCAGTTCTTGGCAAAGAAGTAGATGTGCGTCACTGGCAATCACTTGTGCGTACTGATCCTGACCATGTTCGACTCATGTTTGATCAGCGATGGGAGATGAATGGTATAGAAAAGTATTTCGCAGGTCCAAAGAGTGGGTTGATTGGGACAAACTCATTTTGGGCGATGCGTTCGCCCTATTTTCCAAGAGAATATGCCGAGGAAATGGTGCAGCATTGGGCAGTTGATCGCGAGAAGGGTTTCTTTGGTGAGTTTTTTCCACTTGCGATGTCAAAACAATCAATGCAGGAGTTCGACACGAAAGTCGATCATTCATTTGGGTATACGCCAGATACAGCCTACTTCATGCTCGATGGAATGTTCTGCCAAGGGCTTTCCGTTGCCTCGGAATTAACACTCAATCACATTGGTAATTACAACTGGCACGACGAATGGAACATTCCTGTTGCACCTGAAGCGTACCGCCGTGACCGCACGCTTTTTGGAGACCAATATTCAAACTTCAATGCAGGCAAAATACTGTTGTATCTTGAAGGTTTAGGTGGGCTAAAGTATTCCATCCCGGAGAATAAACTGCTTGTGCGTCCAGCCCTGCCAGACGAGTGGGAATGGATGGAAATCCGACTGCCACTTAAGGGTGAATGGACTATGATTCGCTATGACAAAGATAAAGTAGACGTCTCGGGGTCGCCATTATCCTGGGAGCAAATTTCAAGGGGTAATTCGAATTGATTGAACGTAATATTTTGCAAAGTTGGTTTGGTTTGCACGATATGCAAATCGCTTTGGCACTCGCTCTATTAAAGAAAAGAATCTTATGAAGTTAAATCGTATCAAGCCCACGTGTGCTTGTCTGATTATGACTTTCTAGAACCAAAGGTCCGAATTTCGATCCATATCGAGTTTGTCAAGATTTTCTTTGCAGTGTTTTATTTTTGCCGTGCTTTCCTTCAACTTCTTGCTTAGCTTAAGACGGTCTTCTTGTGGCAAGCCTGTTTCATTTAACTGCTTATTCAATTGATCAACTTTGAGTTGATTTTCCAAAGTCCACTTTTCAAGTTCCTCTATACGGGTGGCATAGACTTCATCCATTGTCCATGCATCTACCTCTTGAAGATATGCATCCAACTGTCGGACCATTTCTGTCGTTTTCTCGGGCATCTTCTTCGCCAAGTCATTTGTCTCACCAATATCTTCTACTACATTAAACAACTTGAGTTCACCTGAGTTGAGATGTCTCATCAGTTTGAAATCACCGCTTCTAAATGCGGTTATTGGCACGGTATAGTGTGCAGGAAAATGAAAAATAAAACCGGTGTCACGTGTGGCAAGTTTGCCGTTGTTGCCGTTCTCAAAAACGGGTCGCAAACTAATTCCATCCAAATCATCTGGTAAGGCAATCTCACTGCCAGCGAGATCGTGCAGTGTTGGTAAATAGTCCCACTGTGCTACCGGGTGATCACATTGAGAATTCGCGGGTATACCAGGCCCGGCCACAATCATTGGAATGCGTAAACCGCCTTCCCACATTTTGGCTTTGCCGCCTTGGAGAGGGGCGTTGCTCTGGCCTCCGCCGTTATCTGAAGAAAAGATGACGTAGGTGTTGTCCTCGAGTCCCTGTGTCTTAACTTCATCGAGGACCATTCCAATCGATGTGTCCATGTTCTCCATCATGGCTGCGTAATTAGCGTGCTCCCAAAGAGCTTGGAGCTTCTTTGGCATTTCATCTGCGTTTTCGTCAAACGGTGAAATATCTGGAATTCCACCTTCAATGCTGTTCTCTTTGGCAAGGATCTGAAGATATTTATGACGTGTGCTTTTGAGGGAAGTGTTCCGTACGTGCACGGCGTAATGAGAGACCATCATGTAAAACGGTTTTTGGTCCTTGCCGCGTTTTTTTAGAAATTCTCGAGCAGTCTTTGCCAGACTGAAGACACGCTTGGGGTCGTCAGCTGGTATTGGGGTTTTCTCGGCAGGTTCCCACCAATCACCATGTGCATTTCCATTTGGATGTTTATGGTGAAAATCGGTCACATCATAGCCGTGATCCTTGAACCAGTGCATCGGTGTACAGCCTTTGCCAAAAAAAGCTGTCACATACCCTTTATCAGCCTCTTTGAGCATCTCTGCAATGGAGAGGTTCTTGCTCATATCAATCTGTCTTTTGTTCATCACAACGTCATGAATTGATATGCAGCCAACACGCGCCGTCGTCTTGCCGAACTGGATGCTCGCGCGTGATGGCGTGCAGACGGGTGCAGGACAATACGCACTAGAAAATCGCATGCCCCTTTTGGCTAACTTCTCAAGGCTTGGGGTCTGATGAAGTTCATGGGCTAATTTAGGACGATCCTTCATCATCGGAACGCTTGTCTGGGTGTAGCCAAGATCATCTGCATAGATGATGAGAAAGTTTGGTGGTTCAGTCGCATTCGCCGTGATTGCGATAAGTGTGAACACCATGCAAAGCATGATTTTCATTTTTATGCCCTATGGTTTCTCCCAGGCCATGGTGAGAGATTATTTGGTTGCTATGTAGCGTCATCGCTGACGTGATGGTTGTTAATAAAGAAACAGCGGACAGCCGTCAGAATCTTTCCGACTGAAATACTTGTTACATAAAAGTCGTCTAGTCATCTTTTGACGAGACGTCGAATGTGAATGTATTATTACCTGACCCAACTGTTGCGGTGAATGGACTTGTCTCAGAGCTGTTGTATTTCTCTGGAACAATTGCTTTGGGCTTTGCCCTGCTAGCCTCTTGGTTGAGCCGGTCATGTTCTGGTGTGCCGTACCTGGGGTCATCTTCAGTGATGTTGGGGAAATCTGGCATTTCAACTTTAGTGACGGTCACACTGTAGTCACCAACCACTGTTCCCGCACCAGGTTTCGCACCTTTTGCATTTAAGGTGAATGAGCCATCAGGTTGTGTCATTCCTGCCGCACCAATTCCATCAGAGCCTTTGGGTGAAAAGAAGACGGTGGCACCCTCAAGAGGAGTACCATCGAGTGTTACAACACCTTTCACGTATTCAACCGCCGGGCCAGACTGGCCGCATCCGATAGCAAAAAGAGTGAGTGCAGGGAGAAGTGTCAGACAGAGGCACGTGTGATGACAAGAAAGTTGTCGCATTATAGTCCTTATGAGTAAACCAGTAGAAATGGTGGTGAGATCAAAAGAATGAAATCGGCTAAGTAGACAAATGATGTAACCGTTTTTCTGTGTGGCATCTTTGTTGAGTAAAGATGCCACACAGAACGTTGGATATTCAGTACTGATTAAGGTGCAGAAGCCACTTCGCCACCAGAAATTGAACCAAGCGCACCTAAGACACCTCGCTGACTGGCGCCCTTGTACCCGAGCCCACCTGTTTGTTGATGTGATGGGTCGCCAGCGTCAATATTATCATTGATAAATTTGACAGACCCATCGACCATGGTCATCACTGCACCACCAGGATGATAACTACTTGCTGGAAGGCATGCCCAATTTTCATTACCGGTACCGCAGCGGGCAGAGTTAGGAGCTGCATGGGTGTAAAACAGGGTAAACCCTTCTTCTGAGTCACCCCATCTGACGCCAGGACGTTGATTAATAGCGGTGGTGCTACTTGTATATTTGTAGTCGGAGCCGATGATTGCTTCACATTCTGCTGGCCCGGCCAGGCCACCGTTCATAGAAGCGGTGATACCATAGCCACCTGCTCTTGAATCTCCGGTAAAATCACAGATTCGAGCCTCGCCCAACATGATCGTGTTGGATGTTCCATCTAAGATGTCTTTAAGCTCGACACCCTTCATAGTATTTCCATTATTCCAATTTTGGATTCCAGGACCACCTGGTCCTCTCACGTGAGCGTGCCATCGTTCCAGTCGTATATCTCCTCGATTGAGTCGGTAGTTAGTCCGACCACGTGTAGTATTACCACTTGTCCGTGATCCAAAGGGATCTGAGGGACACAGCAACTCGGTGAGTTCTGTATCGATCGTATTCTGCCCATTTATTCTTTGACTGTTGCCACCGCGCCACGGTCTCATATTGTTATCCGTAGTTATTTTTTGAATTAAATTCTGATGTAGTGGCAACTGCTCTATAAATGGAAGGATATGAACGATGAAGCTCCAGCGGTCAGAAGCATTACTGATTCCATGGATTGCAAATATTTCCTGCGACCTTGTTGCTGCAGGAAGTCTTTGGGTTGTACTTTCATAATTCAAACAAGCGAGCCCCATTTGCTTAAGCTTGTTGGTACACGCTGATCGTCGAGCTGCTTCTCGAGCTTGCTGAACAGCAGGCAGTAGTAGGCCGACAAGAACTCCAATAATCGCTATCACGACAAGCAATTCGATAAGCGTAAAGCCGCTTCGGCCTGTCTTCTTGTGTTGAGAAATGAGCATGGTTGACCTCCGAAAATTTAGAAATGAAAAATGATTTTTCTTTGAAGGTATATGGGTGTTCCGACAAGAAGACAAAAAACCTTGTTTAAGACAAAACCCCTTGTGTAAGACAAAGACCCTTGTGT
>DONH01000305.1:0-1997 GCA_003509235.1 Planctomycetaceae bacterium | reverse complement strand
ACCCTTGTGTTCGCTTGACTCACATACCCCTTTAAGACTCAAAAAATATACTAAAAAACTTGCCTGCCGGTCAATGAGACTTGCCGTCAAGTTCCTGAGATATTTTGTCATTCCTGGTAATCCGGTCCTCTTCGAAGTAGGTTCCTCCGAGTATTTATTTTCAGCAAGTGCAGGCGATTCAATCAAATTTTACGGACACTGTGTGCGTTGCGTGGTCCAGAGTTCGTACAGTGCCATGCGAATCTTGTCTTAAATATTCATTTCATAAACCAAGCCATCAACCTCTACCTTCCGGCGGTTCGGCTTGCTGGGCCATGCCGGTTCTGACATCTGAGATCGCCACTCGCGATAGAGCGTTTCCAACTGTTCAACAATTTCAGGTTCTGATTTCGCGAGGTTGTTAGATTCTCCAATATCGCTTGCCAGATTAAACAACCAGGTGTTGTCGTACGATTTGACAAGTTTCCAATCTCCGTGGCGGACTGCGATATTTGGACCGTTTCTCCAGAACAGTGTGTCGTGTGGTACCCCCGATACCTTTCCCTTCATGAAGGGTGTGAGGTCTACGCCGTCTAAATTGATTTTGGGCGGAATTTTGATTCCCGCTGTACCGCAAATTGTGGGGAATAGATCGAGCGTACTTGCTGGTTGATCGTATACGGAGTTCGGTTCAAAGGTGCCCGGCAGTTTGATGATCATTGGCACACGGATGCCTCCTTCAAACAGAAAGAGTTTGCCTAATTTAAGTGGCCCATTGCTTTGCACACCGGTGTAGATTGGCCCACCATTGTCATTCACAAAGATCACTAATGTATTGTCTGTGAGTCCGTGTTTGTCGATCGCGGCAACAATCGAGCCCACCGCATCATCAAGAGCACTAGTCATTGCGTAGTAATCACGCTTGGTTTTGTTGGTTTCGTCTGCAAACCGATCTTGATATTTTTTTGTCGCTTCGATCGGCGTATGTACGGCGTTAAATGGGACGTATGCAAAAAATGGTTTCTTGTGATTCGCGTCAATGAAAGCAGCAGTCTCTCTGGCAATTGCATCAGTCAGATACTCGGGTTCAATCAGAGGCGATGTGTCTCGCATGACGGTGCTGTGGAACGGCTGCGGCGTTTTGGCGGGGAAAAACGAATGGGCACCAGCAAGAAACCCGTAGAACTCATCAAATCCACGAGCCTGCGGATGAAACTGAGGCTGTGTGCCTAAATGCCACTTGCCAAATATTCCCGTGACGTAGCCGGCCCGCTTCAAAACATCAGCCATTGTGACGACTGATGGATCAAGGCCGCGGTGCAGGCGATTAGTAATTGCGCCACCGGCAGTATTGAATTCAAATCCAAATCGTTGTTGGTATTGGCCCGACATGAGCCCGGCACGAGACGGGCTGCATGATGCTGCAGTGACATAGGCATTCAAAAACTGAACGCCTTGTTTACCAAGTGCATCGATATTTGGCGTAGGGATTTTTTTGGATCCATACAGCGACGTGTCGCCATACCCGAGGTCATCCGCGAACAGCAATACGATATTCGGTGGATCTGCGTCGCCAGACGTTATGTCGGCGATGGTTGATAGAAGTTTTCGTTTTGCAGCCTCATCCTCAGTGCTTGCTGGAAAGACTGGTCTGTCAGATGTCTCTTTGGCAGCTCCTGCATTTTCGCGAGCGCGACGGCGTTGAATAAACGACTGAGCTTCTTTGCGGGATACAAATCCATTGGAGTTTGCATTCATTCGTTGAAACAGTGTTTCGTTTTTGACTTCCTCAGGCCCGAGTCTGCTATCACTGTTCACGTCGGCCTTGGTAAATGCGGAGTCCTCGCTCGCTTGCCGTGGAGTTTCTGCTGCGATTGCTTCAAAGGAATATATGAGGAAGAGCACGAGCAGCAGGCGCGTTGAGGTCGATAGTACCTTCATGGCAGAATTTTCTTTGCTGGTGCTCGTATGATTTGAAAGAAGATCTGTAGAGTACCGCCTGTTGCTGCTCATCGTGG
>DONH01000062.1 GCA_003509235.1 Planctomycetaceae bacterium | reverse complement strand
CCACTTGAGTTTGCAAGTGTCAAAGCCTGTGATCCATCAGAACTTGAGAACGTAACAGCTCCTAAGAATGATGCATTACTGGTTTGACCAGGACCTGGATTCGCAATCGGTGCTGCATTTGCAAGACCGTCGTCCCAGTTATCCCAACCATTGGTGATACCACCAATTATGGACAACTGATCGTTTGGATTCCATGTACCAAGTACACCAGTATGAGTAAAAGGCTCGCCATACTGCATGGTGTAAGCATGGGTGTAGAAGAAGTTACCGATCGCAGGAACAACTTCATACCCAATCAAGGTATAAAAGTGACCAAACTTGACGTTCAATGCTTGGCTACCAAGCTCACCATAAAGCTGTGGCATGGCAAGACCATAGTACCGGTTGGTATTCCAACGAGGACCGGTCAGACCAAGTGGGTCAGGGGTTGAACGATACGCATCAAGACCAGCGGCTACCGTGTACAGGAAGTCTGTACCGTAGAGTAGGTCAATTCGACCACCCCAGCTAAGTTGGTCGTCTTTCAGAATCCGCTCATTGACGAGATAAAGCTGATTCATCTGACCCTGCCAGCTTCGATCATTAAACGTGATCGGGCCGTTCCAGTCTGCTCCCCAACCGTTGGCACCAATACCAACATCAACCCAACCGTAGGTCTCAATCCCTCGGTTTAATAAAAAGTCTGTTTCGAGGTAGCGTGTTGCTCCCTCTTCAACTGCTGCCTCTTGTGGTGCAGCGGCACGGTACTGATAGACATCCTCATCGGGTACGCCTGCACGTGGCATAAGCGTGACGGGCGCCTGCCCTTGAGCCTGTGCAAAAGAATCATAAATGCTGGTATCAACTTGTGATGGTATCGTTGGTTCGGCACCAACAACCGTTGTTGTCACAAGTCCAGCTGCTACCCACAACGGCAGCTTAAACTTAAGAAATCGCATCTTCGAAAGTCCCCCAATCCATAGTATCAATCAACAGGCGGCATCCGTTGCTACCCGTCAGGTGCGTAAGCCGAGATGAAAGTTTCCGCCAAAAACTTCACCAAGAAACTACACCGAGTACCTCGTCACAAGAATGTGACAGACCTGATTTTCACGGAAGTAAGCCGTACACTTTTCCAAACCGGTACGATCGGCATGTGAAAATAGAGAAGAAGAGAGGGTCTTAAGGTTTCAGGACGCCTTCCAGCATCGCATCAACAAATGCTTTAGGATCAAACGCTGCAAGATCATCCGCTGATTCACCAAGCCCGACAAATTTCACGGGCAACTCAAACCGCTCAGCCACGGGCACAATCACCCCTCCGCGAGCAGAACCGTCGAGTTTGGCAAGCACGATTCCGGTGCAGCCGGCGGCCTCCTTGAAACCCTCTGCTTGAGAAAGAGCATTTTGGCCGGCTGTTGCATCAATAACGAGTAACACCTCATGGGGTGCATCAGGAATCTGTTTGCTTATCACACGACGAATCTTCCCAAGTTCCTGCATCAGGTTCGATTGATTCTGAAGCCTGCCAGCTGTGTCGATAATGCAGATATCAAAGCTTCCTTCGACAGCTTGCGCGACTGCCCGATGGGCAATACTCGCGGGATCAGAACCAGGATCGCCACGCACAATCTCCGCCCCTAAACGACCTGCCCACATCGAAAGTTGTTCGACAGCGGCAGCACGAAACGTATCACCCGCCCCAAGAACAACACGCAGACCCGACTCAGTAAAGCGTCGAGTAAGCTTCGCTATTGATGTGGTTTTTCCTGAACCATTGACACCCGTTACCAGAATAATCGTTGGCCCGGATGATGACTTCATGAGGTCTCCAGTCGTTCCTGCGAGTTTTTCATAAAGCGTTCGACGAATCGACTCGACCACAACCTCTGGGTCAACCACTCGGGATCGCAGCCTTTCCTCAACATCTTTCACAATGGCTTCGGCTGCAGAAGGCCCCATATCAGTCCGCACTAAAGCACCGCGAAGTTCCTCAAGAAATGCTGCATCGACATGCCGTCCTTCCTGCTTCAGCAGGTCTCGCACGTCTGTATTAAGAACCTGTGCAGTCTTTGACAGACCCGCCCGAAGACGATCAAAGACACCGGGCTTGGCTGCAACAGGCTGTTCTTCTTCACCTGATGACGAGTCGGATGCAGATTTTCCAAAGCGAAATAATGCCATGACTACTTATTTATCGTAAAAGAATAGGAGGAATGAATCACATGACCTAGGCATCGGCTGAGTTTGCTTCTTCTTGTAATGATTTTTGAAGTTCTTCCCGATCATCGAGGCAACGCCCGAGTATTCCGCTCACAAATGGAGCTGAATTGGCTGAACCATAGCGACGTGCAAGCTCAATACCTTCATCAACCACAACTGGGCCAGGCGTGTCAGAACAGGCAAGCTCAAACACTGCCAGCCTTAAAACGGCACGGTCTGTTGAAGCCATTCGGCTTACTCGCCAATGTTCAGACCGCTGATCAAGAAGACCATCAATCTGCTGTTTATGTTGTGAAACACCTTCAACAAGTGCCTTCGAAAAAATGACCGATGCTGAGTCTTGAAGCCGTGCGTACAAAAAAGGCTTGTAATCTATTGAGGCGGCTGAAGGGTTGAGATCAAACTGATACAGCACCTGAAGAGAAACTTCGCGGGCACGACGGCGGGTCGACATAATTAAGCAATCCGAACAAAGAAATAGAAATAGAAAGTATAAAAGACAAGTATAGTAGAGTCTTAGGAGAGGCTGAATCAATTCTTAGGAAGATCTTCCAGTAGGTTCATCATGGCAATCGCAGCCTTCGCACACTCATCGCCTTTGTTGCCCACATCACCGCCAGCCCGTGCCTCTGCCTGGCTTCGTGTCTCACACGTAAGCAATCCAAAAAGAACAGGGAGCCCATGCTGCCGACCAACACGCTCTAGACCATTGGCAACCGCTGTATTGATATGTTGATCGTGAGTTGTCTCGCCGCGAATGACTGCACCAAGGCACAGCACAGCTGCGAACTGCCCACTACTGGCAAGAGCATGAGCAGCAAGCGGCAACTCGAAAGCTCCTGGGACTTCTGATATTTCGATTCGTTCAGATGAAACACCGGCGGCATTGAGCGTTTCGACCGCCCCGTTTACCAGTCGGCCTGTGATTGCCTCGTTATATTTCGACACAGCAATGGCGACGCGCGCATTGCCCGGAGCTGACGCCGTTTGCAGCGCATGTATTTTGCAGCCTGCAACTGCTTCGCTATGTGGAACAGATTGTGGTGGAACCCGCATAGATGCCTCAAGACTTTAGGCTTTGTAGGAACTCATGGTTTGAGCTCGTTTTTGACAAACGGTTGATGAGCAACTCCATTGCGTCAGGTGGATTCATTTCACTAAGCACTCTTCGCAATACGCTTGTTCGTCGAAACTCATCGCTACCAAGCAGCATTTCTTCACGTCGCGTGCCAGATCGATTGATATCAATTGCCGGGTACACTCGCTTATCGACCAAACGACGATCAAGAACAATCTCCAAGTTACCAGTCCCCTTGAACTCCTCGAAAATAACATCGTCCATTTTACTGCCCGTATCAACAAGGGCTGTTGCAACAATCGTCAGCGAACCGCCCTCCTCTACCTTCCTGGCACTCCCAAAAAACCTCTTCGGCCTTTGCAATGCGTTGGCATCCACACCGCCAGAGAGAATCTTCCCCGAGTTTGGAACCTCAGAATTCCAGGCTCGTGCAAGACGCGTGATTGAATCGAGAAAAATAACGACATCTTTCCCGTATTCAACGAGGCGCTTTGCCTTTTCGATCACCATATCGGCTACCTGAACGTGCCGACTCGCATTTTCATCGAATGTGGAACTGATTACCTCACACCCTGGCCCCTGCACATGGCGTTCCATGTCGGTAACCTCCTCTGGCCGCTCATCAATCAAAAGCATGAACACAAACGCCTCTGGGTAGTTCGCCAGCACTGCCTTCGCCATCTTTTGCATAAGAATCGTTTTCCCGGCACGCGGAGGACTCACAATAAGCCCCCTCTGGCCAAAACCAATCGGAACAATCAAATCAACAATGCGTGTCGACAGCTCTTCGGAAGTGGTTTCGAGTTGAATGCGTTTGTCCGGATGCAGCGGCGTGAGATCATCAAAGAACACGTTACCCGAAAGACGTACAGGATCGTCGCCATTGATTGCCTCGATCCGTAACAGAGCAAAATAACGTTCGCTTTCCTTCGGCGGGCGAATTTGCCCCGCCCCACTCATGCC
>DONH01000170.1:4442-6756 GCA_003509235.1 Planctomycetaceae bacterium | reverse complement strand
CTCGGTGAACAGAGCAGAAGCATGCGCGTATGAGGCGAAATTGCTGATTTCAAGGCCGCTGGCTGAAGCTTAAAATCTTCATCGATCGAGGTTTCAACAAGAATCGGTTTTGCTCCAGCAAGCTTGATTAATTCAGCGTAGCTGACCCAATAAGGAGTCGGCACGATGACTTCATCACCTGGGTTTAAGACAGCTGTGAAAATATTATGAAGGCTGTGTTTCGCTCCATTGGAAACGATAACGTGTGCTGGAGTCACCGTAAGCCCAGATCGACGGGTATAATCGTTTGCGATTGCTTCACGCAGCGCCGGTATCCCTGCTGCTGGCGTGTACTTCGTTTTCCCTGCGGTGATAGCGGCTTTCCCGGCCTCACAGATATGTTCTGGTGTCGGAAAATCTGGCTCTCCGACTGAGAGATCAATAACGTCGATACCTGATGCCTTCATCGCGCCAGCTCGAGCTGCCATAGCAAGCGTCGCTGATGGTTGGAGGGAGGCCATCCGATGTGCTAATTGAAGACAAGCAGCTTCTTCCATGAATTTTCTTTCCTTTCCCGTTTCTTAACAGTAAGAACTTCATTGACGTGGCATACTTCTGGTAACAGTATGCCATCAGAAACAAGTGGTGGCATAAAAATAGAAACGAACCATCCGTCTACAGATAATACCACGGTAACCAAGAGGAGCTTGGATGGCACAAAAACGAATTGGTCTTTGGCTAATCGGTGCAAAGGGTGGCGTCGCCACGACCGTCATGACCGGTCTAGCAGCTCTTGCCCGGGGATTGGTTGAGCCAATTGGTCTCATTACTGAAACCGAGGGCTTTCATTCACTCAACCTGATTAATTGGAGTGATATCGTTATTGGCGGACACGATATTCGTAACGAAAGCCTTCTCGATGAAGCTCGCCGAATGTGGACAGTCAGTCGAGCTATTCCACCAGGCGTCTTGGAATCTGTGACGCCTGATCTGATAGATATTGAGACTCGCCTTCGATCAGGAACTGTATTGGCATCTGGCACCTCCATCCAAGCTATAGCTTCTCTACCGAAATCCAAAGTAACCAAGACACCAAGAAGTATTATTGATCAGATTAGAACAGATATTATTGACTTTGCAGAAACAAATGATGTTGAACGGGTAGTTGTTGTGAACCTCGCATCGACTGAACCTCCGTGGTCATCGCCCATTCCTGACAACTTTGATGAACTCTCTCCCTTACTCGAGCACGCATCAGAATCGAGTCCACTCCCAACGAGCAGCCTCTACGCAATTGCTGCATTTGAAGCAGATGCTGCCTATATCAATTTTACACCTTCCACTGGTGCAACACCGCAAGCACTCAATTCCCTTGCGCAGCACCGCAAGCTCCCCCATGCAGGGTGTGATGGCAAAACAGGTGAGACATTGCTTAAGAGTGTGCTTGCACCAATGTTTCGTGATCGGAACCTGAATGTCATGAGTTGGGTGGGGCACAACATTTTTGGCAACCTTGATGGAAAAATACTGGACGACCCTTCAAACAAGGCGGCCAAGGTGAAGAGTAAAGACCATCTGCTTGCGAATCTCTTACCATCAATACCGCAGACACTTGTATCCATTGAGTTCATTGAGAGTCTTGGTGACTGGAAAACTGCATGGGATCACATCCATTTCGAGGGATTTCTTGGTACTCCCATGACCATGCAATTCACATGGCAAGGCTGTGATTCTATTTTGGCAGCTCCGTTAGTAATCGACCTCATTCGGTTAGTTGATCGCGCCCGACTGGCTGGCGAAGCCGGTTCACTACCTTGGTTGGCAAGTTTTTTCAAAAGTCCGCTCAATTGTCACGAGCAGGGTTTTGCAGCCCAGATGACCATGCTTCACGACTGGGTAAACAAACACTCAACACAATCTTAAAAGAGACTTTTTACTATAAAAAAAGTATTTTTGTGTACATGCAAAAACTCTCTTACCATCTCTGAAAATGTCTGTTGGATTGGACTTTTGCATAGCATGGATGGGTCACGATCCGATTTTTTTGACAAAAATCCAATTTTTTTTAAAAAATTTTCTGTGATTTCTCTTGACAGTAGAACACCAAATTTCTGAAAACTTGTACTTCATGCATGCAATGTATGTGCTTGCACATCATGGCAGCATGAAAACGTCGATCGCTTCCAATACTCAGCACCCCAAGGAAGTAGTCGGTTCATTCCATAGGGGTGCTACTGGCAAGGAGCCATTCAATGGCCAAGAAGAAGGCTACTAAGAAGAAGGCTACTAAGAAAAAGGTAGCTAAGAAAAAGGCTGCTAAGAAAAAAGTAGCTAA
>DONH01000170.1:0-4111 GCA_003509235.1 Planctomycetaceae bacterium | reverse complement strand
AAGAAGAAGAAAGTCGCCAAGAAGAAGGTAGCCAAGAAGAAGGCTGCCAAGAAGAAGGTGGCTAAGAAGAAGAAAGTCGCCAAGAAGAAGAAGAAGGCTGCCAAGAAGAAGGGCCACGCCTAATCCGTCTTTGACGTGACCGTAGGCGGTCTCCATCAAATGTTCCGGTGTGAGAATGTTTCATTCTGGCAATCTGAACAAACGATGGTGAACATGCCGTTGTTCTGACGAGAAAGGCCGGCCCGGGCTCTTGGGCGCCCGGGCCGGCCTCATTTTACAGGTAGGCTCTGGTCAGCCAGGTTTGATACATATCCATGAACGCCCAGATACCTCAAGCTAGCTCTTCAATACCTCTTCAACAAAGTGAGTTCTTGCTTGTTGGATGTAGGCATGGCAGTGAGTCTGCTTTAGAGCATCGACAAAAACTCGCCTTTCCGTTATTTCAGAAGTCGTACTGGCGAAAGGGCTTGGTAACGTTTCGTATACCGCCACACATCGTATCGAAACCAGAGTGGAGTCATTTTGGAGTTCCTGACAATGTTCTTGAACAACTCGTCTTCGCTCGAATTTGCATCCGTTCATTAGGACAGATCACAGGGCCAACTGAAGATGAGAGAATCGCTGCTACTTTACGATTACTTGGCTCATTGAAAGGAGATGCTGTCCATGTATGGAAACGTGATCCGCGTCTTCAAATTGACACTGCTTCGATTCAACGCAAGATAGCTACTTTAAATTCCTTTCAGAAAAAACGTATCGCATCCGAACCCAATCTCATTCTGAACTGTGTTGTTGACTCGGTTGATCGCTGGTGGATTGGGTGGCACGTTGGGAACGCTCAGACTGGTCAATGGTCTGGGGGATATTATCCTGGACAGATGCCTCCTCACGGAATCTCACGGGCGTGGCTAAAACTCGACGAAGCAATCGCCCGTTTTGGTATTCAGTTTCATTCTGGAGAACGAGTCTGTGAGCTGGGCGCCGCCCCTGGTGGAGCCTGTCAGCGTCTTTTGGAAGCAAATCTCCGGGTGGTCGGTGTCGATCCCGCCACCATACATCCTCAGATTGCTAAACATGAGCAGTTCACGCATTGGAAAAAACGTGCCAGGGATGTCCGAATCAGAGATTTTGGTCGCTTTGATTGGATTCTGACTGATATGAACATTGACCCTGCCAGCACAATGGCCTCTCTAGAAAGAATTCTTTCATCGCGTCCTCATAAGCCACGGGGAATTATTGCAACACTCAAACTCTCTGATTTGTCACATGCCGAAGAACTTGATCAATGGTCCTCATCGTGTGTGTCTTGGGGGTATCAGACCCGTGTTCAGCAGTTGTCAACGGGCGGACAGGAAATCTGCCTTGTGGCTCAAAAAAAGAGCACTTCCAGAAACGAAAGAGTGCGTTTCGACCAGACGTCGTGACTTATCGTGTCCAGATTGCTGAGGGATCAGTCAGACTTCCTGCGAGTACTGCACAGATTCGCTGTGGTGTCTCAACACGGAGACGACCTGCCTCATCAATGCCTCTGCAGATACCTGACAATGTGGTCGCACGCTTGAGCGACTGCGGCGTGGGTCCGTCTTTTTCATATTCATACAGAACGTCGAAGAGCTTGATTGATGTATGAATCAGGCTGCAATGAGACTGGTACCGATTCAAAATTGATACCCGTTTTTCTGGGTTGATCGTATCAAGAACATTATTTAATAAATGTGGAATAAGGATCGCGAGTAGATCGTCATGTGAGATGGTGTTACCCAAGACGTCGGGTATTGTGATGAGTCGATTGTGAAGTTCCTTTGGTGCATTCTCCTTCGAACCATCCGTATTTATTCCAACACCAATGAGTAGTTTTTGCGTTGTGGCTTCGAGTAAAAGGCCTCCAATCTTACGACCATTGATTTCGATATCATTTGGCCAACGCACATGGGGTTTCAGATCTGGATTGAGTTGATGAAGAGACTCTGCCACAGCCAGTCCACACGCGAGTGACCAAAGAGGTAAGACACCTCCTGGAAGGTTTTCTTTTGACGGAACTTCTACAATGAGTGTCATTGCCAAACTCCCTGGCGGTTGCCACCAGCCAGCACCACGACGACCTCGACCAGCTTTTTGATGAAGCGCTGTCACCAAAGCTGGAAGGGATACAGATGCCTCGGCTGCGAGTTCTTTCGCTCGATCCATTGTCGATTCGAGCTCTTTATGACACTCAATGGTCTCTAGTTTCGTCACCTGTTTCAGAAGTTCCGTGTCTGCAATTTTCGTCATCAGAACCTGCCTTGAATCACCATCTGCACATGCGCAAATCAATAACGCGGTACATTCGAAATCAATGAGGGGAAACCAATCCGGAACAAGAGACCAATGAAGAGTCCAATCGGCTTGCTTCATCAGACAAAAAGTCTGTCAAAGAGGGAAGTCTACGTGAACTAAAGACCATAGTAGAGCACAGAAAAAATGATGGGACGTTGGCGATGTTGACCCATACAGCACCGGCGCGGTACCCCCCACGAAGAGTTGGGGTCGGCATTCGGAACTTTCTGGATGGCCCCAACCAACCTCCTGTTGCATGGGTCGTCGACCGCGTGCGAGTACAGCTCTTTTTACTCATTGTCTTGGTCATCGGCATATCTGCATTCATGGCAGATAACAATATCGCTGCGCAAACCGTACAGCTCCCTCCACCTGCTGCTTCGTCCCTCGACAGAATTGCACAGGCATCACCATATGGCTATCCGCTTTCTCCTCCGCCCCCTGCATGGGACCCGTACGGACCACAGGCGAGCCAGATCTATCCTGTGCCAGCGACCAACCCAGGTACGAATCCGCCACCGACATGGGCCACGTCGGCTGTGAGTGGACAACCTGGTTACCCGGGTTACTCGACAGCACCACCGCCTATTGTACCGAGTAATCCTTCACAACCATTGCCTGTTGGCTACCCACAACCACCAACACAACAAAGCGAATGGTTTCAGCAGACCTACCAGCAATCGATGCGGGCATATCAGGGCGTGCGAGGAAGTTGGACCTACGTTCTTGGAACAGGTCGAGGAAACTCAGTCGCCGTCAATGAACTCGATACATCGGCCACATTTGCACTCCCATTTTTCATGAATTCTCCAGCAAATATTAATCAAGCACCTTTGCTGATTACTCCAGGCTTTGGTTTGCAACTGTGGGGCGGTCCTCAAAGCCAAAACCCCGGCACTGTTTTGAACCCTCAACTCCCAGGAAATACCTACGATAATTTTTTGGACACCGCTTGGAATCCACAATTCACCCCACTATTCGGCGCCGAGTTAGGTATCCGTGTTGGCTTCTATACAAATTGGGATGTCTTTGTCACGGATAGCTGGCGTGTAATGGGACGAGCAATCGGAACTTTAAATATGACGCCAACTTTTCAAGGTAAACTGGGGGTCATCTACCTCGACCGAAATCAGGTGAAGATATTACCAGCCGTTGGGTTTACATGGACACCAAACGCAACATCTCGATATGACGTCTTCTTTCCAGCTCCACGAGCTATGTGGCGTTTTGGACAAACACGCCGACATGCTTGGTGGGGCTATGTCGCTGGTGAATACGGTGGTGGTCGCTGGACGTTTCGCACTGTCAATGCCGATGGAACGAATGGATTCGTTCAGAACTTCGACTACAACGACATTCGAATCTCACTTGGCACAGAGTGGGTTCCTCTTGCCACAACCGGTTTTTCTGGGAATTTTGAAATTGGCTATGCTTTTTATCGACAGCTCTTCTATGTTAATGACTTGGGACCGCAGCGATTCCAGCAAATTAATGATCTGCCAAGCACCATTATGTTTCGATTAGGCCTTGCCTACTAACGCGCGTGGAGAAGAGCATGGCTTCTCAAAAGCGTTCTGATATTTTATTGTTGGTTCTCATCGTATGTCTTGCATGTAAGCCATGTGATTTGTTTGCTTCCGACGATGAAATTCTCCCACTTCCGCCGGTTGGATCGATTGATACAAGTTTCTTTGATAAGATTCGCTTTGCTGCACTCGGTGATCCTCAAGATCTGACTGAGCCACTTCTACCGGACGATGTTGCTCCACCTGGTCAGCCACGCCAGGAAAATAAT
>DONH01000400.1:836-3404 GCA_003509235.1 Planctomycetaceae bacterium | reverse complement strand
GAAAAAATCTACGTTCAGAAATTCCGCCGCAGAAAGAACTATCGTCGAAGAACAGGTCATCGGTCAGTGTCGACGAAAGTTCGAATCAATAAGATACCCTCTGTTGAGTAATTGATTCTGATTCGAAGCTTTCCAGAGTCTCTTAACGACTCAAGGTCAATCTTGAGTTATCCTAAGAAATTATTTGATGATTCCTGCAAGTGGACCACCTCTTCTGCAGAGGCTGTCAATTTTTTTCACAACATCAGGGTCTTCCTCGACGGGTGGAGCGTGGTGCGGCTTGAGCCGGGCATCAATGACAAGTGGCCCTGCACAGCCCCAATGTTTTTGATGAATTATCTCTCGGACACCATGAACATCAATTGCCGGATTAGATCTGGTGAATGTGATCCACAGAAGATTTTCCAAAGTTGCCGCAGTGAATGCACTGTCGTCTGCAATTATAATAAGAGGCCATTTTAGTAGGTCGTTTTGTTGATCGATCGCACGAGTAAATTGTTGTATATCCTGAGTCCAATGAGACTGCTTTATTGTGTGCCAAATCGTGTCCTCATTTGCCGCATGCAAAGAAGGTCTTGGTTCGATGGGTGGGCCGGTAACAGCAAGTACGCCGGGTATGCATGCAAACGGTTTCGAGAAACCCTCCGGAAGGTGAATGGTCCCCGAGGTTTCGTTTGGTAGTTCACGGACTGATTGCCCACGGGCAGCTACAACCAACTTAGAACCATTGTTCAATCCTTGACCAGAGTAATCGAGAGTATCAATCGTTGTCTCGGTATGAAAATGACAGTCTCGTCTCCAATCCACTCGTTGTAGAAGATGACTGAAAAATCTTTTTACGTCGTGAGCATTCAGGTCAGGTGCATCCGCCTGATTAGCAATGAACAGATATTTCGCCAGAGAAAGCTGGCCTTGTCCAAGTATTGCTGAAGCTTGGGTGAGTAACTCAGCTGGTCGAGATGAATTTTTCCAGGGTAAATAACGTTCACTGCCAACAGCCAGAAGAAGTGGATGAACACCTGCCGCATCTACGGCATGAATACTCGATATTCCTGGCAGTACCGTTGGAATAATCGGACCAGTGATTTCATGAACAAGCCACCCAAACATGGTGTCTTCCTGAGGCGGTCGTCCTACCACCGTGACTGGCCAGATTGCGTCCTCTCGCTGCCAAACATGGTCAACTCGCATGACGGGAAAATCATGCTGTCGAGAATAGTAACCGAGGTGGTCACCAAATGGACCTTCTGGCTTTGTTGTATCTGGAGCAATTGTCCCTTCGATAACGAAATCAGCATCTGCGTAAATAGAGGGGCGTCCCTTGCGGCGAATCATTGGTATGCGATGGCCTGCCAAAGCACCAGCAAACGTAAGTTCAGAAAGGCCTTCGGGCAACGGCATCATTGCAGAGACGGCCATGGAAGGAGTTCCTCCGACGAAGATCGCTACCTTGAGAGGCTCTGCTCGTGCAATAGCTGCGGCATGATGTATACCAATTCCTCTTTGTATCTGATAATGCATACCAACTTCATTATTCTCCTCGTAGCAATTACCACGCAACTGAACCCGATACATACCAAGATTCGAGGTCGTCATTGAGGGTGCATCTGGATGCTCCGAATAGACAGCTGGCAGCGTAATGAATGGGCCGCCATCACCTGGCCAGCCGGTTACGCCTGGAAGGCTTGTAAGGGGAACGTCGCGATTGAGAACACTGCCTCCACGAACGTGCCGTGGAATCATGCTGAGGGCGTCAAGAGGGCTTCGCCAATATCGCAAGGGGTTTTGGACGGCAGCGGTTGGATCACTCTTCAGTTCAACTAGTCGCCGTACTCGATCAAGAGTATCAGAAAATAATCGTTCAACACGCTTCTGGGTGCCGTATAGGTTAGAAAGTATTGGATGCTGGGTACCCAGAGCAGATGTGAAGAGAATAGCCGGACCTCCTGCCCTGAAAAGTCGTCGTTGAATTTCAGCTATTTCAAGGTGTGGATCGATTGGGTAATCAATCTCAATGACCTCTCCTTCCCCCCGAAGAGTTTCGACGCATTGACGAAGTGTTCTAAATCCCATGCAGTCCTCCTTTGGTATGGTAGCGTCGAACGCACTCTCGGTTGTTAAAATCTGTTGAGATGGTGGTTGTCGCCATGATCCGCACAGCTACATGGTAAAGAATAAGGTCGTGAACATGCCCGATTTATTTAGTGCTACGCGAAAGGAAAACGTTGAGCGGGTGGCTCCTCTGGCGGCTCGAATGAGGCCCAGGAGGTTAGCCGATTATGTTGGGCAGTTGCAGATCATTGGCCCGGGGAAGCTTTTAAGGCGATTGATTGAGGCTGACCGGCTCGGCTCAATCATTCTTTACGGGCCCCCCGGAGTCGGCAAAACAACCCTTGGTGAGATTATTGCCACCGAGACAAAGCGTCGATTTGTAGAGCTTTCTGCAACCGCTTCAGGAGTGAAAGATCTTCGTGATGTCATTGAGAGTGCACGGCGTCGATTAGAGGACGATGGCTGCCGAACCTGCTTGTTTATCGATGAGATTCATCGTTTTAATAAATCTCAGCA
>DONH01000400.1:0-536 GCA_003509235.1 Planctomycetaceae bacterium | reverse complement strand
TGAGATTCATCGTTTTAATAAATCACAGCAAGATGTTTTGCTGCCCGATGTTGAAAATGGCGTAATAGCGTTGATTGGAGCGACAACACAAAACCCCTTTTTTGCATTGACTTCTGCTTTGGTAAGTCGAAGTCGTATTTTTGAACTTCAAGCACTTCAGCCAGAAGACATAAAAAAAATTATTCAACATGCACTTGCTGATAAAGAACATGGGTTTGGGTTACAGGAAATTAATCTCAATCCCAAGGCACTCGATTTTCTTGTAGAAACCGCTGACGGTGATGCCCGTCGAGCCCTTGGTGGGCTTGAGGTCGGAGTACTTTCATCAACCGATCGCCCATTAGTCTTCACGGAAGAACTGGCCCGTGAGAGTGTGCAGCGAAAAGCCGTTGTATACGACTCGGGTGACACTCATTACGACTGTGCAAGTGCACTTATTAAGAGCATACGTGGCAGCGATGCAGATGCCGGAATGTACTGGCTTGCCCGCATGCTTGAAGGTGGCGAAGATGTGCGTTATTTGGCCCGACGTCTCG
>DONH01000046.1 GCA_003509235.1 Planctomycetaceae bacterium | reverse complement strand
TCATGGCAGGAAGCTGTTGCTTTTCGGCCTCCAGCTGCGTTGCAAGTCGCGTGTGAGCAAGGCATCGCATTTATTGATCCACCGACAAACCTTGTCTGGTTTGATGAAGCCGGAAGACACCAGGAGGCGCTGGAAAATGAACGGCCCGTCGATGAATCAATGCTGCTTCAATTCCATCGATCAACAATGAGTCTTGTTCGCCGAATGGGTAGCCTCCAGGATATTACGCGGGCCCTACAGATTGTTGATGCCGCTGCACAAAGCCAAAAAACTGGAAGTCGTGTTTCAACAGCGACGGCATAAGCTCTCAAGCCTACCCCTATGACTCAAGGGCGGCGACCACCAAGTCACCGACCTCACTTGTACTGAAACCCATGCGTCCGGCAGCCTGGCTCTGCATTTTCGTACCAGTGACAGAAGCTACGGCTTTATCAATTCGGGCAGCTGACTGGGGATGACCAGAGTGCTCAAGGAGCATCGCCATTGCGTTGATGGCCGCAATCGGATTGATCTTGTTCATGCCCGTGTACTTCGGTGCACTTCCGCCCATCGGCTCAAACATGCTTACTCCACCATCGTCCGGATTGAGGTTTCCGCCTGCTGCCACGCCCATCCCACCCTGAAGAATACCCCCGAGGTCAGTGATGATATCACCAAACATATTCGTGGTCACAATGACATCGTACGCATCAGGGTTTTTTACCATCCACATACAACAGGCGTCTACATGGTTGTAGTCTGTATTAACATCTGGATATTCCTTTGCAACCTCTTGGAAGGTTCGCCACCAGAGATCGTGACCAAACGTTAATACATTCGTTTTCGCGACAAGCGTTAACGTCTTCTTGGGACTATTCCTACGACGGGTGTACTCAAAAGCCCAGCGAATACATCGCTCGCAACCCTTTCGAGTATACACGGCTTGCTGCACGGCAACTTCGTCTGCAGTCCCTTTCTTCAGATACCCACCAACACCGCAGTAGAGGTCTTCGGTATTTTCTCGCACAACCACAAAGTCGATGTCGTCAGGCCCACGGTCCGCTAGCGGTGTTTCGACTCCAGGCAAAAGTTTCACGGGTCGCAAATTAATATATTGGTCTAGCTTAAATCTCAACTCAAGGAGCAGGCCTTTCTCAAGAACACCTGGTGCAACATCCGGATGACCAATTGCTCCCAGAAAGACAGCGTCCTTCGATCGCAGCAGATCAAGGCCGCCTTCAGGGATTATTTCACCGGTTCGCAAATACCGATCGCCGCCCCAATCCAGCGATTCGACAGTGAATTCAAATCCATCAAGACGGGCAACTGCATCGAGAACTTTAATGGCCTCCGATGTTACTTCGGGGCCAGTTCCGTCTCCGGCAATGGTGGCGATGGAAAGCGTAGTAGTCGTCATGAAACTTCTCCTGCAGAGGCAATGAATATCCAACACCTACTGACCAACCAAAGTTCCGCAAGCGTGACATAAAGTTCCTGCTAAAAAATGAATCCTAAGGACCGTACTCGGCGGCTCATCCTCAACTGTTCGAAAAAGAGGGCTCTGCAGCTATGGCAGCCTCACGCAACACGAGATGCCGCGTTACGACATGCGGATTGCAAGAATCGCTTCTTCAACTGGAGAGTCAGTTGTCACTAAAAGTAAATGACTTATTTGGCTGAATACCTAAAGGATTTTGAAGGAAACGTTGCCGACATGCATCACACAAATCAAATCGAAGTGAACGAGTGCCATCGTCAAGAAATGCGGCAAGGTCCTGCTCTTCGAGTCTTTCGAGAAGATCATGCATGTCATCGAGGTGATCGTCACCGAGAGATTGATTTTCGGGGGAACAGCTCTCATCATTTTGGGAATCGACAGCAGGAAATACATTGATCTTCACAACGTGGCGGATACCGACCGCAGGATCGATTGGCCTTTGACAGAAATCACAAGAATAATGAAGCACATTTGCCTCCAGAGTCTGTCGAAATAATAAATAAAATATAACTCTGTAACGGAGATTCTCTGGCTTTAGCCAGTGCATCTTAACCCAGCCAAGACGCTATCCCTCACGACGTTATCCTTGAAGTGTGACGGTATCCGACGGGAAAGGCAAGCCATAAACCTGTCATCATTTCGGACAGTTGGATTTGTAAGCAACCGGCCTCGCCCAACAATCCACCAAAATCCTGATTTGGCAGCAGTTTAAGCAAGCAAGTACACTCTAGATGGCTCAATACGGAAGTAGCTAGCAATGCAAACAAGGGCGAAAGGATGAGCACTGCAACAATCCTTCCATTCCAACGACACTCAGCACTGGCTATGAGTGTTCTTGTGCTGAATCGATCTTTTGTGGCTGTCCATGTCACGAATGTTCGCAGAGCCCTTGCGCTCCTTTTTCGTGATGTTGCGGAAGTCGTGCATATTGATCAGGGACATTTCTCAGCTCATTCTATCGAATCGTGGCGAGAACTCTCGGCTCTTGAATCGCTTGACAGCTCCCCCGATCAGGACTGGATTCGAGGTGTTGGGTTTGACCTTCAGGCCCCCCGCGTCATTCGGCTGCCTCGTTGCAACCAACTGCCACGAGAAAACATGCGATTTAATCGTAAGAATGTGTTTGCCAGAGACGCAAACCGGTGCCAGTACTGTAACCGCAACCAGCCGACAAGCGAACTTTCGCTGGACCACGTTATTCCAAAGAGTAAGGGCGGTCCAACAACGTGGGACAACATCGTTTGTGCCTGTGTCTCCTGTAACGTGCGTAAAGGCGGACGGACTCCACTAGAGGCCGGAATGACTCTCATTCGAAAACCTCGCAAGCCACGGTACAGCCCACTCCTCACCATGAAACTACATAACCCGAAATATGTAAGTTGGAGAAGTTTTGTTGACAAGGCATATTGGCTTGCGGATCTTCAACAATAAAAAAAGCCTCACTTCCAATCGTGAGGCTCCCTTTGCTTATTTACTAGCAATCAAAGGTGGAGGGTGACTACCTTCAAAATTTTAGCAGAGCGGATCTTTCTTTTCTGTAATCACCGGCAGTTGCGGCGCCATCTCAGCTCCTAATTCAGCAAAAGGCTTCCATTCTGCCGGCAAATTGTCCTCGTGGAAAATTGCTTCTACCGGGCACTCCGGAACACATGCCTCACAGTCAATGCATTCGTCTGGATGAATGTAAACCATCTGGTCGCCTTCATAAAAACACTCGACCGGGCAAACAACAACACAATCTGTGTACTTGCAGGCGAAGCAGGGCTCAGCAACGACGTGCGGCATATCAGGCTTACTCCTCCATCAAGAAACTTTAAACCAGCCAAGAAGTCAAGCCGTATCGAATAGGCAGACCCTATGGATACCACCAACGTCCCAACAGCGGAATCGTAGGCAGCACCGAGCCACCTGTCAACGAATTCTCCATCGGACAGACGTGAATCCAAACTTCAGCAAGAGTCTCCAGTGGTGGCAAAATTCGTCTCTTCGGTACACACCCGACTTGGTTGTTGGCAGAAACAGGGGGTATAGTTCATGAGCTGCAAAATTTCTGCGGAGATGTCGCCGTGACTGAAAGCATGAAAAACTTGGACGATGAGACTCAGTCTCCCTGCTCCCCTATTGATCAAGCACTCATCAAGGAATGTCTTACTGGAGACGCCCAGGCTTGGACTACATTTATCAGGCGATTTGGACGTCTTATTCGAGCGGTCGTCACCAAGACCGCGCAAAGACGAGGTTGGAACATCACAGCCGCCGACTGTGATGACATCACAGCCGAGGTTTTTGCCCAACTGGTTTATCGCAATGCAGCCTCTCTCAGACTCTTTGCCGGCCGCTCAACATTGACAACCTATCTCACAGTCATTGCGCGGCGGGTTACCGTACGAGCCACGCTCAAACAAAACACGCTCCCAAAAACTCTTTCCCAGAGTATCTCTGTAACAGAACAAGCAGACCAATCTGCCCTTCCTCAACAACAAATTGCACAACAAGACGAAATAGAACATTACCTGAAACATCTCTCGACAGAAGAGCAGGTGCTCCTTCGTATGCACGACCTCGAGGGACATAGTTATAGCGAGATTTCCCACGCAACCGGAATTCCAGTTAACTCAATCGGACCTCGGTTATCCAAAGCTCGTAAGTCCATCCGTCAGAATGATCACGTGGCGGATAATGACAGCAGCATTCCAGACGAGAGCTAATAAGACTTATTGGCCCGGCGAAGCAACAGCAGGTGCGATGACGACTGTTGGATCGGCTAAATCAATTGGCTCGTACCCATCGTACGCTGGCATCTGCCAGAGCTGGCCCGGATCAGTCGACGGAACATTTGTCACCAAACTCGTCACTTCCAGAGTAAATTCAACTCCAGATCCCGGCCAAGAAACATCAATAAGACGGGGTAACGCTGCACCCGACCCTGGGTCCACTCGGTGTCGTGATGCACGAACACTCGCTAAACGCTTACCAGCGGATGTAAACAAGTGCTGTTCTTCAACGAGCCCTGTCATCGGGTGGAGAATAATT
>DONH01000425.1:7525-9547 GCA_003509235.1 Planctomycetaceae bacterium | reverse complement strand
ATTTCAATATCGTTTGGGAGTAATCCGTGCTCAATATCACTTCCAATAATGCTGCATAGAAGTCGACGGAAGTATTCGTGCCGAGGGTACGAAAGAAAACTTCTCGAATCGGTAAGCATGCCAACAAAGGTTGATAAGAGACCAACTTGAGAAAGTGTATTAATCTGCCATCTCATTCCATCAAGTTGTTCGAGGAACCACCAGCCGCTGCCATACTGTATCTTGCCTGCAATTCCATCGCCCTGAAAGTTGCCGCAAGCAGCGGCGATGGCATAGTTGTCTGAGGGGTTGAGGTTGTAGAGAACCATCTTTGGGAGAGACTTTCGCTTGTCCAATTCATCTAAATATTCAACAAGCGGCCCCACCTGCGGAAAGTCACCGATGGAATCGTATCCTGCGTCAGCACCAAGTAGAAGACGGCCACGACTGTTCGTGTTTCGTAGTGCGCCGAGGTGAAGTTGCTTGGTCCATTTTCTTGAAGCGTCAAGCTCACCGAAGTAGACCATCATGTAGCCACGATAGGCATGAAGTGCGTCGCTAGAAATTGCGTCTCCCCGAAGAGCAGCATTATAAACTTCTGTTGCTTCGTCTTTCGTGCCACCTCTGCCAAAACATTGTTCAAGTCCGTGATCCGAGAGTCGGCTACCAAGGTCGTGAAAGAAACTGTGGCGATTGGCGATTGCTTCGAGAAAGGCATCGAAGTCGTGACATGGAATTCCAGAAGCCTGTTCAAGCTGCTGAACCCATGATTGGAAAAGTTCTGCGTCATCGGCGGCGAGTGCCTTGTCAGGACGAAAGGCAGGGTAAACACGCGTTTTTAGTTCACTTTTAGCGATTTCAATATGATGAGGCAAGTTGTCACACGGGTCGTCTGTTGTGCCAATTGCTGCCACACGAAAATCTGCAAGCAATGTCTGAGCAGAGATTTTGCCAAGTTGTGTATTTGCTTCATCCCAAATACGTTGAGCAGATGATTGGTTTAGGACCTCATTGATGCCAAAGACCCGAGAGAGCTCAAGATGGCTCCAGTGCCACAAAGGATTCCGTAAGAGCTTCGGCATAGTTTCAGCAAACGCACAAAATTTCTCATAGTCTGAAGCATTTCCCGTGATGTACTTTTCTGATATTCCCGCGGCGCGTAGAGCTCGCCACTTGTAGTGATCCCCGGCAAGCCAGACCTCAGCCAAATTATCCCACTGCTTATCCTGGGCAATTTCTCTAGGAGAAAGATGGCAGTGGTAATCGTAGATAGGCTCTTTGGCTACGAATGAGTAAAGCTCTTTTGCAGTATCACTCGAGAGGAGAAAATCAGGGTTCGTTACGGGATTTTTTTGTCGCACAAGTCACGTTGGAAAGGGTTTAGGGATATTACGTTCGGTCGTTTCGTCCTACTGGGCGGGTCTCAGTGCCTTTCATGTTTTGAAGGCTATCACCAAGAGTCTTACGATATTTGTCCGCTATATCAGTAAGTTTCTTCACGATCGCAGGGTTGGCTGAGGCAATATTTTTCGACTCACCAATATCAGTGCTCAAGTCATAGAGTGACAGCGGTAGTTCGCGCACGACATACCCATGGCGACTGGCAATTCCTTCAATTCCACTGTTACTTATGGACTGTGGCGCGAGTCTGCCATAGCCAGCTGGCTTTCCATCTGTTCTTGTTTCACCATTTACAACCAGATATTTGTGAGGGAAATGAATCTTCCATTGCCCATCTCGAACAGCTTGAAGCTCACTTCCTGCATAAAAAACAAGCCCGTCTCTGTTCTCAACCGTATCAGATTTACCTAGTAGAATGTCGGTAATGTTTACACCATCAATTGTCTTTTCAGGCAGTGGAGCGTGTGCTAGATGGCAGAATGTTGGAAGCAAGTCGATCGAAATAATCGGAGTGCTGCAGGTATGTCCTGCTGGTATCTGTCCCGGCCAGCGAGCGACCATTGGTACTCGAACACCACCCTCAAACGTTGTTAGTTTGCCGCCACGTAGAGCACCCGACTGACCAGCATGCGTTCCATAGCT
>DONH01000425.1:0-7120 GCA_003509235.1 Planctomycetaceae bacterium | reverse complement strand
ACTGACCAGTCAATTTCTTCGATGACGTCGCCGTACAGGCCCCGGGCAGATTTTCCTCGGAAACTGTCTGATGCAAAAATTGGTACATGCGGCATAATATGAGGAACATAAAGAAAGAAGGGTTTGTCCTTATTTTTTTCGATAAAAGTGACAGCTCGATCGGTAAGTCTTTTGGTAAATAGGCGTTGGTCTGGATCGGTCTCGATGACCTTGTTGCCATCGTACAGAGGAAGTGGTGGCATCGAGTCAGATAGAACCGGATGGTATTTTGTGTTGTCATTGGAGTACGGGATACCAAGCCACTCATGGAAGCCATTCTTCGAGGGAGCAAAAAACGGAGGAAGTCCAAGGTGCCACTTGCCAAACATTCCAGTTGAGTATCCTGCTTTTGTGAGAAGTTCTGGAAGAAGTTCTTCTTCAGGTGCAATGCCTGTGGGGCTTGTGTGATTGAGTGCGCCTTCAAGCCCAACACGGTTGGCGTAGCATCCCGTCATGAGTGCCGCACGAGAGGCTGTGCACACGGCTTGCGCGACATAGAAATTATCAAACTTCGTTCCCTGAGTAATGAGCTGTGTAATATTAGGGGTCTTGATCTTCGACTCAGGTGTGAAGTTGGGAAGATCTCCCCATCCCATGTCATCAGTAAAAATGAGAACGATGTTTGGATGATTCACCTCTGCAGCAGAAGTGATATCTGGAGTACCAATAGCGGTAAGGAGCAACACCACACCCAGCATGAATAGGCTTACTCTTTTTAGTGGACTGTTTTTTTTGGTGTGCAGTAGTAAATTAAATTTTTGATCAAGCATGGTAGTCCCTTAGTCGGCTTTTTTGATGAGTCCAATGTCCCGTAGACCCCCCTCTAGGTTCTAACTCATCTCGTCCATCGATTCGAGAGGTGGTACGAAAAGAACTCAATGAGGTTCACCTTTCAGTGTTAGTGTTTTACTGCCCGTGAGATCAAGAAGGTCATTCAGGCTGAACCCGGCGGACGATCTCTGGATGCCTGTTCCCTGAGTAGTTGAGCTGCACGCACTAAAAGTTTAAAGAGCTCACTGAAAGTGTTGCGTCGTCTGTACCATGGAATCCACTGGCACGTGAGGCTCTTTGCAAGTGGATACAGAAGCAGTAGAGAAGTCAGTTGGCTGCCGCAGGCTGCTTGCGGGCGCGATCCCACTCCTGTAGGGAAACATCGCCCAATGCTATCGTTGTCGAGGTTGTTGTGTTGGTGTACAAAATTTTTACATATTTTTCGAATAGGGTGCCATCCTTGTCAGTGTCACTGAAACGTAATGCAACTTCATGAGTGAACTTGCTTTTGTCCAAGATGGAGTCGTGGTTCTTGTCGAGGTGCGTGTTGAGAGGAGATGCAAGGTCTTTTTAGCTGAAAGGAAGTAGCGGCGGCCGGACTTGAACCGGCGACCCCAGGCTTATGAAGCCTGTGCTCTAACCAACTGAGCTACACCGCCCTTTCGAGAGGTCTGCTGTGGCGACCTCCTAATTTGACCTTCACTATACCCCATCTTTTCAGAGGTGCATCTGTGAGTAAAAAAGATGTGGGTAGACGGGATTCCGGCTTAAAAAACAGGCTCGGGCCTACCTTCGCAAGCCCGAGCCAACAGTTGTTGACGATTGCTGTTGAAACAGTGCTGAAAATCAACAATTTGATTATTCAACTAAACCGCATGCAGCTTCGACAATCGTATTGATTTTTCCGTCATCCAATTCGCCCTTCTTCAAAGCATGGCTAGAAACAACTTTACTGCTCTTGTAACAGACAACAGTTAGGTCGGCTTCTGGAGAAATTTTGAGATTATCTGGTCCGTTTTGAGAATCTTCGGGCACAACGAATGCTACATTTTGAATATCATTGTCTTTCACAAACTTCGTTGCCGCGTTTTTCAGGCTGTCGCTATCTCCGCCAATCATGTTGACGAAGCTACAAAGTTTTGCATCTGCGTGCTCTTTGATTTCATCTTCAAGTTCATTAACGAGTTTTGCTAATGGCTGATCGGCGGTTCGTGCAAAGATCATCACAACAGGCCGACTACCCATTCTGCATCGGTAGCAAAGTCGCTTGCCATCTTCTACGCCATCACTTGGATTGCCAGCAGCCTTTGTTACGGTGAAAGCACCAACACCGTCTCCCGGTTGTGGGCCACTTACAAGATCTGCCATGCAGTAACTTGCAGTAAGTAGTAAGGTAATGGCCGCTGTCCCGGCTATGAGTCGTTGAAATGGTTTCAGGAACTCCATCGAAAACTCCTACGTGTTTTTGGGTACTATTTTGTTTGATGATGGGCAAGTGATTCACGAGAGATCGTTTGCTCACCGTGTTTCTGAACAATTTTGGGAAACCATGCCACGATGGCAAGAGGTAATCCTTTTGATGATTCTATCATAGCGCGAATAGAATGCTTTCGGCAACCGTGTCATTCCAATGTGAAATGTCATGATGTCGTAGTAGTTCCCTGAAAAAGAGGTTCAAGATGCCCCATTCAGTACCCAACCCAAATATTCGGCAGACACAAATGTTTATTAATGGTCAGTGGATTCCATCGCAGTCCGGAAAGACCTTTGACACGATTAATCCAGCAAATGAAGAGGTGATTGCGCAGGTGGCAGAGGGCGATGCGGTTGATGTCGAATGTGCAGTTGAAGCAGCCCGTCGGGCTTTTGATGAAGGACCTTGGCCTCGTCTGAATGCTCGGGAGCGGGGGAAAATAATGCACCGGTTTTGTGATCTTATTGATGAAGAAATTGATGAACTTGCCGCCATTGAGTCTCTTGATAACGGAAAACCGCTGAAAGATGCACGTTATGTTGATATCCCGTTAGCCGTTGAGTGCATCCGGTACTATGCCGGCTGGGCAGATAAAATTCAGGGCACGACAATCCCAGTGAACGGCGATTTTCTTTGCTACACACGACGTGAACCAGTAGGTGTTGCAGGGCAAATTATCCCATGGAATTTTCCAATTCTGATGGTGGCATGGAAGTGGGGTCCGGCGCTTGCGGCAGGTTGTACGCTTGTAATGAAGCCTGCTGAACAGACGCCGTTGACTTGCCTTCGGCTGGCTCGTCTGGCCCAGAAAGCTGGGGTTCCTGATGGAGTCATTAACGTTGTGCCAGGCTTTGGTCCAACAGCCGGCGCTGCAATCGTCAAGCATCCCGGAGTAGATAAGATTGCTTTTACTGGATCTGGTGAAACAGCGAAGACAATCATGCGTCAGTCAGCAGATACCATGAAACGCATGACGCTTGAGCTTGGTGGTAAGAGCCCGAACATTGTGTTTGCTGATGCCAGCTTAGAAGCTGCTGCAGAAGGTGCTCATATTGGTATTCATTTGAATCAGGGCCAATGTTGTTGTGCTGGCTCTCGGCTGTTTGTTGAAGACTCAATTCATGATTCTTTTGTTGAAAAAGTAGTTGAGCTATCAAGAAAGCGGCGTGTAGGAAATCCTTTTGATCCTGCTACTGAACAGGGGCCGCAGGTTGATCGTGCTCAATTTGAAAAGATCATGAGCTATATAGAGAAGGGGCAAGAAGAAGGAGCTGTTTGTGCAACAGGGGGGCAACGAGTTGGTGATCGTGGGTTTTTTGTTGAACCGACAGTTTTTACGGAGGTGCATGACGAGATGGCGATTGCTCGAGATGAGATATTTGGGCCTGTATTATCGGTTCTTCGGTTTTCAGATGTTGATGAATTAGTACGTCGTGCAAATGCAACAACCTTTGGTCTTGCTGCTGCGGTGTGGACACGTAATGTGAGTAAAGCCCACACGTTGGCCAGCCGATTACGAGCTGGAACAGTGTGGGTCAACTGCTATGACGTTTTTGATGCGGCCGCACCTTTTGGTGGGTTTAAGCAGTCCGGCTTTGGCCGAGAGCTTGGGCAGCGTGGGCTCGATACCTACTTAGAGGATAAGACCGTCACTGTCAGCCTAGGGTGAGAGAGTAATTCGACAACTAATACAACCAAGAGTTTGGATTCATGACAAAAGTAGGATCTGGTGGTGGTTGGAGAGCAATACGTTACACCTTGAAGAAGGCCTATGAGGTTGGTGGTTTCTGGTCTTTGTGGAAAGCGATGCGGAGTAAAAACACATGTAAAACATGTGCTCTCGGCATGGGCGGGCAGGCAGGTGGCATGGTTAACGAATCAGGCCACTTTCCCGAAGTGTGTAAGAAATCATTTCAAGCCATGGTTGGCGATATGCAAGGTGGTATCCCGGATGATTTTTTTCAGACATACTCGATTGCTCAGCTCAGTAAATTTACACCGTATCAGATGGAGCATGCAGGAAGGCTTGTAAAGCCTCTCCTGTTGATAAAAGGGAGCCAACATTACCGGCCAATAACGTGGAGTGAGGCGATGGAACGAATCGTCACGAAGCTTCGTAACACTCACGCGCAAAAAAGCTTCTGGTACTTCTCAGGACGTTCAAGTAACGAGGCGGGGTTCCTTTTGCAGTTGTTTGCAAGACTCTACGGAACAAACCACGTCAACAACTGTAGTTACTACTGCCATCAGGCAAGTGGTGTCGGACTTACAAGTGTCATTGGTACAGGAGCCGGGACAATTAAGTTGGATGACCTTGAGAAAAGTGACTTCGTCATGCTGATAGGAGGCAATCCGGCAAGCAATCACCCTCGTATGATGAGGTCATTGATGATGGTTCGCCGACGCGGTGGAAAGGTCGTGGTCGTGAATCCTATGGTCGAAACAGGCCTCGTGAATTTCTCGGTTCCCAGTGATCCCATGAGCTTGCTTTTCGGGACCAATATAGCAAGCACTTATGTTCAGCCATGTCTTGGTGGTGATCTTGCGCTCATGTATGGAGTCATGAAACGATTGAAAGAGATGCACGCCTTGGGGAGTGTGAAAGCACCTGAACCGATTATTGACGAAGTATTCCTTGCTGACCACACGCAGGGTTGGGATGCATTAGCAGAACGTCTCGATTCGTTATCGTGGGAGGAGATTGTTAAAAAGTCAGGAGTTGAAAAAGAAGAGATCAATGACGTCGCGGTGCAATATGCCTCCTCGCAGCGGGCCGTCTTTTCCTGGACTATGGGGGTCACGCATCATCTCCATGGTTCAGCCACTGTTCAGGCTATCGCACAACTTGCACTGATGCGACGCATGATTGGTCGTCCAGGTGCTGGCCTCCAGCCAATCCGTGGCCACTCGAATATTCAGGGAATGGGTACTGTTGGTGTTACCCCAAAACTGAAAGAAAAAATATTTGAACGACTTGAATCAGAACTTGGTGTGAAGTTGCCATCATTTCGTGGATTTGACACGCTCGAGTGCCTCGAAGCAGCTGAGCGAGGGGACATGCAATTTGCTTTTTGTTTGGGTGGAAATCTGTATGGCGCAAGTCCGGATGCTAATTTTTCTAGACGGGCGATTGGGCGTACTGAGACGGCTGTCTATATGAATACATCATTGAATACTGGGCATGCCTGTGGGCTTGCACAAGAGGAAACAATTGTTCTTCCTGTTCTCGCCCGTGACGAGGAGCCAGAGCCCTCTACACAAGAAAGCATGTTTAGTTACGTGCGGCTCTCTGATGGAGGGAAACCCAGGCATGAACAAAGCGCTGACTACGGGCCACGAAGTGAAGTCGAAATCATCTCGGAACTAGGCTGTCGAATCCTTGGGACAAGCGGGCCAATAAACTGGCTCGAAATGGCGCATACGAGCACGATTCGTAAAGCGATTGGTCGTATGATTCCGGGTCTCGAGCAGATTTCTACAATGGATCAAACCAAAGAGGAGTTCTCCATTCCTGGTCGTACTCTCGATACGCCGATATTTCCTACCGCTGACGGTAAGGCAACGCTTCATGTTCATGACTTGCCAGATGTACCAGAGGGTCTGCAGTTAATGACGATCCGTAGCGAAGGCCAATTCAATACGGTTGTGTACGAAGAGGAAGACTTGTATCGGAATCAGCGTCGGCGAGATATTGTCTTAATGAACCCCGATGATATTCGCAGTCATGGTCTCTCTGAAGGAGGGCGATGTCGTGTGCAAAGTGCTTCTGGTGAAATGCGTAGAGTTGCCATCTCGGCCTACCCAGGAATTCGCCAAGGGTGTGTGGCAATGTACTATCCGGAAAGTAATGTGCTTGTTCCAAAGGAAGTCGACCCGCTTTCTCGGACGCCATCTTATAAAAGAGTGGCTGTTACTATCGTGAGCGATGAAAGTCGGCCTCCGTCTGAAGACAGCCCTGGACGTGTTTCCACGGTCGGAGCAGGTACGCCACGTAAGAAAATGAACCAATGCTAGCACATTTGTTTTTCGATTTTGTCGAGAAGGCTTGGCGTCCATAGTTGCGTTCAGGTCGCCTTCAGTGAGAACTCAATCGACGCTGTCTGATGGAATCGCAACGGGTGAGGATCACGGACACTCGTCAAGGAAAACTCCTGAGACCATCGTTTTCCCTGTTGTCATGGGTATGACCGAAAAAGAATTCAAAGTCTTGTCTGTTGCCAGGGTGTTCAAGAGCGTCTATCACCGCTTCCTCTCTTCCCAAAAGTTTCCTGCAATGTGTTGATTAGTTTTTCTGGAGGGGACGTATGGATCATTCCAGGCAGTATCGCTTGGCTTGTCCTCAATATTGGCATGGAATGGAAGCGATGAGAAATAGTCAGCTGGTTGTCATCAAGATCGTCTAGGAACTTCATGCTGATGCACCACTCATCCTGGAAAATGAATGCTACAATTGTGCGATTCATTGGGTATGTAGGAAAGCTCTTGAAGTGTGGTTCTTCCATCGGACTGCAGGAAAGCATCTTGTGTAAAATTCACCTGTGCAAGATAAGGGATCTGCGTGAGCCGAGTCAGCAAGTAACTCTACAGTGAAAAGCAGAAAGCCAAGCACCGCTCATTGACTGATAGGTTGATTGATTCGGCCTAATCACGTGCATCTAGTTTGAAGAAGTTGATGGCACCAGCTGCCGTCCATAAAAAATGATTGTATTGGTGTAAATTAATAGGGGGCGTCGACAGGCCGCCCATTGATCAAGAGTGTTCCGGGAGGGCAACAGAGCCCTTGAGGCTAGTTTGGGCACCTGCGTTGAACTCCTGCATTTGCGGCAGACGAGATAG
>DONH01000437.1:2441-3465 GCA_003509235.1 Planctomycetaceae bacterium | reverse complement strand
TTTTCTCGAATGAATTTCTCAGCCACGCCGACGGCAAGGTCACCTGCTTTTTCAGCAAGTTGCGAGATGGCATCGTCTCGTGCCATTTCGATTTCTTTTGTGGCTCGTTGCTTCTCTTCGTCTGCTGCTTGCCGTGCCTCAGTTACTATTGTTTGTTTCGTTGTTTCAGCGTCCCGGCGAGCTTCATCAAGCATCCCCTTGACTTCTTCTGCTGCTTCGGCGAGCCGCCGTTCGTATGAGGCGAGTTGATTTTTTGCATCGTCATGCGCGTTTTGTGTTGCAGCGATCATGTCAGCAATCCCCTGTTCACGAGCATCGAGTCCCTTCATGATGGGCTTCCAGGCAACTGCAGAAAGTAAGAGCATGAGCATGAAGAAAACAGCAAATGACCAGATCGCCAGATCTCTCCTCAATTCCGCAGGGCTCTCGAAGTCTTCTAGAGATGTCCCTGGAGGCGGATTTGCACCGATTTCAGCATGATGCGCCCCATGGTTTTCATTGTGTCCATCGGCGGCGTGAGGTGTTTCTGAACCCCATGCGTTGTTTGTTGAGGATGACACAATCAGTATCACCATGAGAGCAAGAAGACATGAGTGCCCAAGCCGGCAAGCTGTGTGTAAATACGACATCTGTGTCTCCTGCGGCAGACCGCTTCGCGTGAACATTCTGACGGCGTGTGATTGCAAGCCTTTAGTATTGATCGCTGGGTTGATGCGATGCCTTGTGGTCGTAATGAAGTTCATATCAAGGGGTGTCACTTCAACAGGTGTGATATCATTCCAAATGTATTCGTAGGCTGGTTGCCAGATGACAGATACGTGGAAGATTCCAGTATCCGTCATCTGACGAATTACCTTGCCACATCTCTTAAAACTAGAAGTACTGTTCTCGGTCGCACTTGGCGATGCAAGGCAGTACTTGTAACCAGGTTTCTTGAAACACAGCAGTGGATGAAGGAGAACTACTTTCCTGAGCAAATGAACAGTGCGTAGAAGGTAAAACCCTCAATCAATGCTGCAGCAAT
>DONH01000437.1:0-2174 GCA_003509235.1 Planctomycetaceae bacterium | reverse complement strand
TTGAACAGCATACAAACGATGAGGCCAAAAAAGGTTGCACCCTCAATCAATGCTGCAGCAATAATCAAAGCAGTCTGTATGCTACCTGATACTTCAGGCTGGCGAGCCATACTTTCATAAGCTGCTGCAGCAAGCTTACTGATGCCCATGGCGGCACCAATAACAACAAGGCCAACACCAAAAGAGGCTGAAAGATCAATAAGTGCTCTACCACCAACTGCTTCTTGAGCACTGGCAACATCGGCACAGAGTAGCGTGAGCAAAACGACGGCAAGTGTGCTGGCCGAGCGGGCTGAGAAAAACGAGCGAAGCATCACGGGCTGGAACTCCTTGAAAGCGTGAGTCTGGAAACCATTGTTTCCAGACGGGATGAAACGAGATTTGTTTGTCGGATTTGTGCCGAACGACCTTAGACGTCGACCCACTTCCTATAGAGGCATGTTTTAAGCAATTTTGAGAGGTTTTGAAGGGTCTCGAAAGTTTTTTTTTTGGTTTATGACATTAATGGTGGTGGACCGCCGCGCCAACGAAAAGTGCCGACAAAAACGTGAATATATAGGCCTGCAGGAAAGCGACGAAAAGTTCCAGAACGCTAAAAAGAGTCGCACTGAGGACACTAATCACGGTAACAGTTGCCCATGTGCCTGTCGAAGCTGAGGCGGCCGCAGTAATAAGACCCATAATACCGAGAAGTACGAGATGACCAGCAACCATGTTCGCTAATAAACGAACCGCTAGGATCAAGTGTTTAATGCATAATCCCAGTATTTCAATCAAGAAAAGCCCAAAGGAAATAATAATTTTAAGTGGCAGCATATATGTGGGCATGTCAATTGGTGGAACCTGATTTAAAAAAAATCCAATTACACCGAACTGCTTTATGCCTGACAGCAAGCCAGTAAGAAAGGTCACAGCGGCTAAAGCGAGAGTGACAGAAAACGATGCTGTTGGCGACCCTGCCCAAGGAACCATTCCAAGCAGATTGCATCCTAAAACAAAAAAGAAGAGCGTCCAAAGCATAGGAACAAAGGTGTCCCCACGATGTACTGGTGCTGTGTTTCTATCGTCATGGCCATGACCTGGTGGGTCATCAATCGCTGGCCGCGCAACGTTGTCACGAATGAATACGAGAAAAGCTTCAAAAAGATTAGCGAATCGCCCTTTTGGAGCTGCTCCGGAAGACAGTTGTTTCGCAACTCGTGTGAATATCAGCACCATGACGGCAGCTACAACGAGTTCAAGAATCATATACTTTGAGATTGCAAATCCAGATTTTGGTGCATAGAGACTGTGGAGTTCCGCGAATGGTTGCGGGATAAGAACTTTGCCATCAAGCGCTCGATTAAATTCATTCACATCAGTAACGTATGGATGGCCATCTGTCAGAAACGAAGGCACTTCACTCAATGACTTCCAGTCATACCGCCACAGACTTTTTGGTACTTCAAAAAAATAGGCATCCTTAAGATGGTAGATGGGGTTTGCTGACATCAGATGGAATTATCACTTTTAAGGTAGTTTGTTTTGTGTTCGAGCTTATTTGGGCGCGTGGTGTTTGGCCGCCTGAATACCTTCACCATAGCCGACTACGTGGAGAAGGATATCAAGTAAAAGCAAAACTAGGTAGGAGGCAACGAGAGTTTCTCTTATAAAATTTTGAAGTGGCCCGCTCCAGTGCACCTCTGCGGCACTGATCTGCAAGAAACCGAGTGCTAAAAGCGGCACTGTAAGTCGTATTAAATTTGCCGTGAGAGCACCGGCAACACCCAAGGCAGGCTGATGTGGAGCCACCTTTTTTGTCCGGCATGTGACATACCAAGCTAAAAAGGCCCCGCTGAGCGTGATAGCGCTCACTACTGCGACAGTTTTCGCTCGAAGTTCAGCGTCCAAGTTTGGTATAGTTCTGGAAATCATGACAGCAGCGAGGAGAACCTGGCCTGCGGAGAGAACTGCAAACCCAAACGCAACAGATCTTCCAATGGATTGTTGGTTGTTTTGCATATATGGACCTTTTTTCCAGCTATTCCTGCCGTTTTCCAGCGGCTAATCGTACAACGGATGTGAGTCCCAGGACAAAACCAAGCAGAAATCCCACCGGCTCGAGAATCGTTGTGTCGAGTTGGCGGTCGAGCCAGTCTCCAGTAATACCCGGGAGCACCATGACTAACCCTCTA
>DONH01000385.1 GCA_003509235.1 Planctomycetaceae bacterium | reverse complement strand
CCACAACTTAATAAGGAGCACAGGCTCGAGGTTCCACCAGGCGATGATGCCGCTGTCCTCCGTCTACCAGGAGGCAAACGTACCGTTGTCACTACGGACCTGCTCACTGAATCGGTTGACTTTCGGTTCTCGAAGTCCAGTGCCGACAACGATTTCCCTCCACCTGCCTCGGCATACCAGGTTGGTAGAAAGGCCGTCGCTGTAAGTCTCAGTGATCTCGCCGCGATGGCAGCCACCCCTGAAGCGATCGTTGTTTCAGTGGCACTGCCACAACTCGGCGGAAGGAGTCTCGCTGAAGAACTTTTCAGCGGAATTCAGGAAGAAGTCAATGCGTTTGACGTTTCCCTTGCAGGAGGCGACACCAACGCATGGGACGGTCCTCTCGTTATCAGTGTCACAGCTTTCGGAAGCATTCGGCCGAGACAATGCTGGCGGAGAGATGCTGCCCAACCTGGTGACCTCTTGGTTGTGACCGGTCCACTCGGCGGCAGCCTCCTTGGCCGCCACCTCAACGTCACCCCTCGCTGCCGGGAAGCGATTGCAATTGCATCACGGTACCCTATCCACGCCGCACTCGACATCAGTGACGGTCTCTCTATCGACTGTGGCCGGATGCTCACAGCGAGCCATGTCGGCGGCACAATTGAACTTAATTCGGTGCCGATACACCCTGATGCAATCACCCTTTCAGAAGCCAATCATACGTACCAGATGACTCCGCTGGAGCACGCCATGCAAGATGGTGAAGACTTTGAACTTCTTCTTGCGATGCCTCCGAAGGCGGCCCAGGAACTCTTGCAAGCCGACCCACGTTCTCTCGTTCCGGAGACTACTATGCAGCCTCGTGTTATTGGTAGAGTGACCGAAAATCTAGATTTCTGTGGCACAACACCAGACGGACAAACAAAGCACCTTGAACCAAAGGGGTTTGAGCATGTGTTTCAATAAGTCTGTCAACTCCAGCAAAACAGAAACGCGTGAAATACAAAACCTTGATGACCTCCACCATGTGGCATCACGCATGGCAGAACATCTACCCCATACAGCTCTAATCACCCTTCAAGGTGAATTAGGGGCTGGTAAAACAACCTTCGTCAAGGCAATTGCTGCGGCAGTGGCAATCGATCCATCAAATGTAACAAGCCCCACTTTCAATCTCATCACAATCCATGAATCACCCGAAAACACCCTTCGTCTTGTCCATGCGGACATGTATCGAATGGCTGACCCTGATGAACTCATTGAGACCGGCTGGGACACTGCCCTCGATGCGCCCTCGGGCTACCGTTGCTGGACATTCGTTGAGTGGCCACAAAAAATAGCTTCGGCTCTGCCTGCCCACCGCCTGAGTATCACACTCGAAGTGACTGGTGAATCCAGCCGACGGATGACAATCAAGGGTGTTGGAACGGACTACGAAACAATACCGCCAGTCATCATACAATAACCCTGATTTTTTGATAAGGAAACGTTTTGCGATGCGACTAAATCCCTACCATTCAGCCCTCTGCGTAATTGACGTACAGGAAAAACTCATTCCCACAATTCCATCAGGACAGCACATCACTACAGAGTGCTGCCGACTGATCGAATCTGCTTATCTTTTCGATACTCCCGTCCTTGTTACCGAGCAGTACCCCAAAGGCCTTGGAGCGACTGTTGCACCGATTGCGATGAAACTCATTCATCAAAAGGCCATTGAGAAACTTAGCTTTAGCTGCTGCGGGACATCAAATTTTCTAGACCAGATCCCCCAAGATGTTGAAACACTCATAGTGTGCGGCATCGAGACCCATATCTGTGTTGCACAGACTGTGCTCGACGTACTGCAGCTTGGCTTTCGTGTCTGTATTGCAGTTGACGCAGTCGGCAGCCGTCGCGAAGATGACCACACAGTCGCTCTTCGTCGACTCGAGGGATCGGGTGCCGTACTATCAACAACAGAGGCTATCCTCTTCGAACTGTGCGCGACGGCAGAAAACCCTTCTTTTAAAAAGTTGCAGCGGCTCGTTGCGAAATAAGCAACTCGTCAGAGTATCGATGTTGTTGAAAGGTACGGAAGAACAACGTCACCGGTTTCTTTGAAGGGAACACCAGACTGGTTCGCGTTAGCCACCCGTATCTTCCAGAATCACAATACCACCTGTTTTTGGATCATATCCATAGAGTCTCTTCGGTGGCAGCACACTCAACTCAACATTGTGCTGCTTCATCATCTCTTGGAACTCTTTAAACGTTGGCGGCTTTCCGTTCATTGCCTTAAACATCTTCATCGAGTTTTGAAGGCTAATCATGGCTACTCGTCCTCGTTGTGTGACGTAGGCACTCGCCGCGACAGAGAGCGGGTCATTTCCTGTAATCTTATTCTCCACCACTTTGAAGTTGGGTTGGTTCGCGGCAACACTCATATCAACCACTTTCGCTGGTGCGGCAACAACTTCTGGCCCACTTTGTGCTACCACGACCACGAGCACCAACATTCCAAAAAGACGCATGGCAATGACCTCCAATCACGAGACATAAACAGTTTCACCGACTTAAGTTTTGTATCACAATATGAGTCGAAAAACCACTTTTTCTAATTTGAAAGCTCCCTGCGTGAGCCCGCATTAGCGAATCTTCGTCAGATCTGTGTCGTCAACACTTTCTCCACGTGCATGACGAGCCACTAATTTTCCAAGCCGAACAATCTTCTGAGCTGCCGATGGTTCACCCGAAACAGCCTTACCGGGCGCCGACCCAAACAAGACCACAAGCTCGTCACTTCCCACCAACTCCCACCAATTACCTGCCGTTCCCTCTTTGGGAACACGACGACATTCAATAAGCCCAAACGTAACCGCTTCTGGAGCCAGAGTTGTAATCAGGTTCACTGCCTCACCAACTGTTGGATCCCCCCACGGGGAACCAACAGGACCACGGGGGCTTGTCGACACGCCATCAACAACCGGATATTTCGCTGCTGACTCAGCAGTAAAATCATCACTTGGCAACAGAATTGTCTCTTGATCAACTGCTAGAAGCCCGCCTTCCACGCGAACCATGGCAACGGGTTCACGGCAGACCACACGAACAATGGCGGCTGCCGGATGACTCGTTTCAACACCTTCCACCCGGCTCACCCAAGGATGCATATCAAATGCCCGAGCAAGTCGTCTCTCTAGATCTGGTGCATCCAGTGGAAGCGGCATATCCAGGCTTGCGTTCCGAAGCGCCTGCCATTTTTAATCCGTCGTTATCCATGGAGGTACGCCGATCACTTCAATGCGATCCGCTGTCAGGAGCGAGTCCTCATCGCGAATAACTTTTTCGCGTTGCCTTTCCCACGCCACACGACCCGCAAAAATGGCGACAGTCACAATCACACCCGCACCAATGATTGCCCTCCATCTCCAGACGAGGCCAGGAAGGTTACCGGAGTGTTCGGACTGGCTCTCAGTATCGTGCTCGCTCACAGCTCGCCTCACCAGACACGTATTCTTGGCGCCAACTCAACACCAAGTTTTTCACGAACAATACCACGTACTTTTTCAACGAGTTGTTGCACATCACTACTTGGGCATCCGACAGCAGTTACCACGTAGTTCGCACAGCTTGGATAAATTGATGCACTACCGATGCATAAATCCCGACACCCTGCCTGTGCAATGAGTGACTCCGCCGTCGTACCGACAGGATCTTTAAACATCATAGCCACCGAGCGAGTGCCACTGGGCTGCTCCGATCGCTCCACGATCCATTGTTTCTGCATTCGTTTTGTCAAACGCTCCGGATCATCCTCATCGAGATCAAATCTCGCAGACAAAACAATCACTCCATCAAGGCTGCTCCAACTCGATGCAAAGGCTATGTCATCACGAAGCCGATCTTCCGTTGTACCGTCAGGGAGCATCACTGTAACACTGTGTACTCGTTGACCTAGATTACACCCATGTGCAGCTGCATTCCCAACAAGACCACCACCAACGGTTCCAGGTATCCCAACAAGATCTTCCAGACCGGAGAGTCCTTCTTGAACAGCAGCTGAGACCAGATGGACAAGCTTCGCACCCGCACCCACTCGTACACTCTGGCCATCGACCTCGACACCACAGAATGGTGGTGCTGAAAGGCGAATGACCATTGCTTCGATACCATCACTCGGAACAAGAACGTTTGAACCACCTCCAATAACACGAAGTTTTATCCCCGTTTCATTGCACCTCGAAACAACTGCTGAAAGTGAATCAACACTCACTGGCTCACAAAAGTATTGCGTAACACCCCCAACGCCAAGCCAGGTATGTTTGGCAAGCGGCTCAGCCAATTGCACGGTTACGGCGAGATCATCAAAGGGGCTGCCCGCAGGCGATGGTGGTGGCTGATCTGTCATGGGTCTCTTGTTGGGGTAAGAATCTCCGCTCACATATATCCAAGCAAGCACTACGGAGACATTGTGCCGCGCCGAGGTGATTGTCGTCTACTCATGGCAGTGCAGAGCATAACGAGCGACATAAAACATGGTCAGGCAGCCCGTCGACTAGTTCCCCACCCAGCCACTGGCTCATGTGCCAATTCAAGCCAGCCGTTGACAACGGCTTCCAGTGGTATGCAATCGTCCTCGGGATCAAATGGCCCTGAATCAATCTGTGGTACTGAGCCAAGGACCAAAACACAGTCTCCCGCGTGAAGCTGAGAAAGCTCACGGTCAAGACAGGCATACGCCCTCAGATCACGATCGGTAGCCTTCTCTGACGCAATACCTCGGGGGACGACTAATGTCTGATCGCACCATCGAGAGGCCCGCGATGCAAACAGTTCCTCGCCACCGAGTTGTTCGGCCAGACTCTCTTCAGCAAGCACAAGAAGCCGGCCGTTGCCAAGCCGCCGTAAACTCGAGAGTGTGCTTGCAAGGGCATGCCCACTTGAGGGACGGTCAACAAACACGGTGAAGTCTTGACCTCGATCACAACGGGTGATTCGCCCGGCGACACTCCGAACCGACTCAAGACCTCTGTCAATTTTTTCTGCGGGTACCCGATACCGGATTGCGATAGCTGCTGCGAGCACTGAATTTCGTGCAGAAGATGTGACTGGCACATCCAAACTTACAGGCATTACAACTCCGTCGCAACGAAGCAGTAATGTCTGGCCAGCTAGGGTTCGCTCGACAGCAGTCGCTGATGCCGTTGCAGTACTTTGCAAACAAGCCGTAAACACACTGCCGGTGACCTCAGCTTGATATCGCTCGATGAGCCGTTGAGATCGCGGATCGTCACTATTGGCAACAAGTGCGCCATCGGCTGATGAGGACCGAAGAATCCGTTCTTTCACTGCATGGTATGCCGATGCGGTACCGTGGAGGTCGAGATGTGCACTCCCGAGGTTTGTTACCGCGATCGTATCACAGACAACACCGGCTAACGCGTGCTTGGCAAGGAGCTGACTGGACACTTCAACCACAGCGTGGGAGCAGCCACTCTCTTCAAGACGTCGTAGCCAAGAATCTAACTCTCGTGGATCAGTAATCGGACCACCTTCAGGCACTGACGACAGAGCATCAACACACCCGAGGTCTGAAACGACTCCAACACGGAGACCGGCTTCTGAAAGGATCGATGCCGTAAGCCAGACAGTTGATGTCTTCCCACTTGTACCTGTCACTGCAATCACACGAAGGCTTTTGCCCTGCAGCCCTTCCATGGCATGTGACAGACGCGACCATGCCCAGAACGTGTCGGGGACCACACACAATGGAACACCATGCGTTGGCACCATACGTTCAGCAACAACTCCAACGGCTCCTTGTGCGACGGCTGTTGCAATGTGTTCATGGCCGTCATCGTTATCATCACATCTGGCGATAAATACGTCACCTGGTCGACACTCTGTTACCTGATCCGTAAATCCACAACATTTAATATCAGAACAGGCAAAAAAAGAAGCATCCGGAAAGAGTTCAGATAGCTTCTGCCCATCTTCTTTTGATTGAGATCCAGATGCAGTATCACGGGACTGAGTCATCTATTTTTTGCCTCCTGCCAAACCGTTTATCCGGCTCCGTTCCTCGCATCCTTGCGACAAACACTCGAAAGAGCCATTCAATTGATTTCGCTCCACTACTCGTTTGGAGCAATGCAACGGGGTGGAATTGTCGGTAACTTCGCGAGACCGTCAAGGTGAGTTTCCGAGAAACCACA
>DONH01000199.1 GCA_003509235.1 Planctomycetaceae bacterium | reverse complement strand
AACAGCCTTTGCAGCAAGTTTTTCTCGGTCAAGAAACGTCTCAGCAAGTTTTCGAGATGCTTGCCGGAATCGGGCTATCTGTTGCGGATCAGTTGCCAGTGGGGCAATAGCAGCAGCAAGTGCCTCTGGCTGAGAGTTCGTGAGAACCCCCGCATGTGCTCCGAGCACCAGATCTGCAAGCTCACCATTGTGAGTGAGGAGCAACACAAGACCAGCGGCCGCGTAATCACTGGTTTCCACAGGAAGGGGGAAGTGGTCGAGTCGGCCAGGAAGCACAAGAGCAGCGTGGCATTCAGAAAGAATGCCGACATACCGACTACGATCGACCCGGCCATGGCATTGAATGGAGCAGGTGCCTGTCAAAAGAGGAGCAGCTGTCTCAAGGCGGGGCATCCATCGGCCACCACCGACAACGTGAAAAACGGCATTAATATTCTTGTCACTCAGTTCACGAGCGAGGTCAGTCAGTAAAAAAATATCTGATTTCTGATCGATGTCACCGGCTACGGTGATTGCGAGTTGATTCTGTCCATTGTCGAGTGGTTGAATCTGTCCATGACGTGCGTGTGGGACATGATCGATGAAGTGGGGGGGGCGAGGGTAATCCTGAAGGTAGGCACCGGTTGGGATAACTTCTATAGGCGGCGGAGTAGCTGTAGCCTTGAGGATAGCATTCTTGGTGGTTTGCGATCCAGCAACAATGGCGTCCGCCGACTGCAGTGAGTCTTTTTGTTTTCGAGTAATAATTGGAAATGTTATGGATGCCAACAGATGAGCGAACCATTGTGGTCCGGGGATCATTGGCCGTAATGGTTCTGGCCACCATTCATCCACATCGAGTAGAAGTTCGGCATCTAATTTATTCGCGAGACGAACTGCTGCGTCAACGGTACTGGAGGGAGGGAGCGTTGCAATAAGAAGATCCGGACGTGCCAAATCTCCACTGGCGAGGCCTTTGATAGCTTCTTTCTCGAATCCGCGAGCAAATTTACGATGGCTTGCAAAACGTCCAAGAGAAAAATAGGAGTTGTATCCACGTGACGCAATGAGCCGGACGCTGAACCCTTCCTCCTCAACAATTTTGAGGGGTGGTGTTCTTGTAATTCGCCGTGCGTGACTAAAACTACTTGTCCACCAGATGACGTCGTGACCGGCGGCAATGAATGCTCTGGCGAATGCCCATGTACGGGATGGGAGGAGGCCTTCACCCGGAATTGCAGAGAGCGGGTCAACCAGCCAGACGATTTTCCGATTTCCGAGTCGTTGCTCTGGCAACCATGACTCAACTTCAACGGAATGGTCGATGCGGCTGGAGTCGTTGCGTCTATAGTTCCCGCGTCGAGAGTTTCTCCCTCGGTAGTTGGTACGGCGATAGTTGCGTCGGTGGTGGTTACGATTGGGCATCGAGAAAATCGTAACAGACTCGTGAGAAAGTCGATCCCGTTGCTTAAATGACGGGTTTTGAGTGCATTTTTGGAAAAAATCGGATGCGAGCCAGGATCCCAACGGGTTTTTCAATTGTTTTCAGCTTAAATTCGTGACTTTTTTGTGTCGATGAACCATAATAAGGAAGTGCACAGGGGGCCTTTAGGTTCAACGTGCCTCATCAGGCCGCTGTCAGGGGCTGGCCCGATGTTTTCGAGGCGTTCCATGTTGATGAGTCCATTCGTCGTGTTTGGCCGAAAAGGTCTACTGCGATGGCGAAATTCTGAATGTTTTTGGCTTTTAGCTGGTGTGCAGATACCGGTCATGCGGGATACACTCCCCTCAGGAAAAGCTGAATTTTTGTCTTGGTATGATTGTGTTGGGGGTCTGTCCCTCGATCTGCAGTTCACGAAAATGTGGAGAAGCGTCTCCCTCTTTGTGATTTGGTCATCAATCAGTCTTCAGGGCGGAACCACCGGGAATGGATAACACTATGAGCACGACGTCGTCTTCTGAACTTACACAGATTGAGAAGTTGTTGAAGGTAGCTTTTGACAACCATGCCACCGAATTGCGGCTATCCGGCGGAGTGCCTCCGATGCTACGCATTGGTGAACAACTTAGGCAACTGAAGATACAACCGGTCTCTACTGAAGTCGTTGCTGGTCTTATCCAGGCGGTCATACCGGATGGTGCTGATTCAAAAAACTTTTCATTCACCTGTTCTCATGGTCCCATCGATGCTTCCGTTCTTGATATGTCAGGAACTGATGTACTGGTGCTGAAGAGAGGGGCATCCTCTGCTGCGTCTGAAGACGATGACAATGCACTTGAGCTTGATCTACAAGACGATGGTGACGATTCTGGGGCAGTTGTGAAGTCCCGGTCAGCTGATGAAGAATTTGCCATGCCCGAAGAGGCAAGTGGCACGATCATGATCGACAAACTCCTGACGGCAGCTGTAAAGGGTGGCGTCAGTGATATTCATATCACGAAAGGGCTGCCGCCAGTCTTTCGTCAGGATGGCGGCATGAAGCCACAAAAAACGAAAGTATTGACTGCTGACGATACGAACAGTTTGATGAAGTCAATTACTCCAGAACGATGTCAGGCTGAACTGGCAGAAATGGGCGGTACTGATTTTGGATTTGCGTTTGGCGACATGGCCCGGTTTCGTGTGAGTGTATTTAAGCAGCGTGGGTCTATCGCTATGGTCTTGCGGCAGATTCCAAACCAGATGCTCACACCAGAGCAGTTAGGCGTACCGGACGTATGCCAGCGTCTGGTGACTCGACCTCGTGGCCTCTTTCTTGTGACAGGCCCTACCGGCTCTGGAAAGTCCACGACACTTGCCAGTCTGATTAACATGCTGAACGAAAAGTTTGACCATCACATAATCACTATTGAAGACCCAATCGAGTTTTATCACTACTCAAAAATGAGCACGGTGAACCAGCGAGAGGTCGGTACAGATGTTACGAGTTTTGCAGAGGCGCTGAAGCGAGCCCTTCGTCAGGACCCTGACGTAATTTTGGTTGGTGAGCTTCGTGACCTTGAAACGATTGAAGCTGCAATTTCTGCAGCCGAAACCGGCCATGTGGTGTTTGGCACACTGCATACATCTTCAGCACAGGGTACTGTCAATCGAATCATTGATGCATTCCCCACAAATCAGCAGGAACAGATTCGAACACAACTTTCCACGACTATTATCGGTGTTGTTTCGCAGGCTCTACTGAAAAAGATTGGCGGCGGTCGCGTTGCTGCGTATGAGATTCTTGTTGTGACACCTGCTATTGGCAACCTTATTCGAGAGAACAAGACATTCCGAATCAATTCAGCGATTCAGACTGGTACAAAACTTGGAATGCAACTGCTTGATGACCATCTTTTTCGGCTTTGGAAAGACAAGAAGGTGGCGGAGGAAGAGGTTTTATATAAAGCCCAGCAGCCGGATGATCTCATTAAACGGATTAACGATGCGAAAAAAGGTATCTTTGAGAACGAGGAAGAAATTGCAAGACGGGCTCAACGAGAAATGAATTCGAGGTAGCGGGAATGGCACTGAAGCGACTTGGATTAATTCTGACAGACCTTGGGCTGATTGATGAAGATCAGCTGGAAGAAATG
>DONH01000009.1:3858-4152 GCA_003509235.1 Planctomycetaceae bacterium | reverse complement strand
AGTCCTTTTGAATGACCCGACATTTATCGAGTCGGCGAGAAATCTGGCCGAACGTGTCATACATGAAACGAATCAAGATGACAAACGACTTTCATTGTTATGGAGGTTTGCAGTCTCCCGCCAACCAGATGTTGAAGAGCGAAGTCTTCTCGCCAATCTCTTGAAACAAAGAAGGAAGGAATATCGAAAGAATCCGAAAGCCGCAGAAGACCTTCTGGCGGTTGGTATTTCACCACGAGATAATTCGCTTGACGTTATTGAACATGCCGCGTGGACAGCGACAGCACGGGCAGT
>DONH01000009.1:0-3434 GCA_003509235.1 Planctomycetaceae bacterium | reverse complement strand
TATTCACCGTCGCACATTTCTTGCCCGGAGTGGCCTGAATGTAGGTGCTGCTGCTCTATCAACGCTATTTGCACGAGATGTTTTGTCATCACCGACTGCTCTGCAACAGCAGGCAAGCCTTGGGGCGATCAATCCGCTTCATCACGAGCCACGTGCGAAGTCAGTTATTTTTCTATGTCTGGCAGGCGGCCCAAGTCATCTTGAAACGTTTGACCATAAACCAGTCCTATCTGAACAAGATGGTCAACCAATGCCAGCAAGCATTACGGCAGGACAGCCGATTGCGCAGTTGCAAGGCAAGGAACTTGTCTGTCTGGGTCCACGAAAGCCTTTTCGACGATTTGGTGAGTGTGGTGCAGAGATTAGTGAGCACTTTACTCAGCTTGGCAGTCTGGCTGACCGGTTTACGATCATTCGAAGCATGACAACAGAGCAGATTAATCATGATCCGGCCCACACGTTCATGAACTGTGGCACAGCTCTTTCTGGCCGACCGAGTATGGGTGCGTGGGTAACGTACGGCCTTGGAAGGGGGGCAGATGATCTTCCTGGGTTTGTTGTCATGACAAGTAAGTTGGGTCGTAATCCTCAGCCAATTGCAGCACGTCAATGGCATTCGGGTTTCCTGCCAGGGCAATTTCAGGGAGTCGAATTTTCAACAAGTGGTGCACCGGTTCATTACGTTGAAAATCCAGCTGGCGTAACTGGTGTGCACCAACGTGATGTCATTGAAACAGTCACAGCTCTTGAACACCATCGGCTCAAGAAGATCAATGATCCTGATGTTGTCGCACGAATCAAACAGTACGAACTTGCTTTTAGGATGCAGACGAGTGTTCCACAACTGGCTGATCTTTCAGGAGAGACAGCAGAGACACTTGAGTTGTACGGTGCGGAACCTGGGAAAGCGACGATTGGAACCAATTGCCTGATGGCCCGCAGGCTCATCGAGCGAGGCGTGCGATTTGTGCACCTCTACCACAGTGATTGGGACCACCATGGCGGCATTGAACCATTCATGGAAGAAATCTGTCCACCTACCGATCGGGCTGCTGCTGCACTTCTCACCGACCTTGATCGTCGTGGTCTCTTGGATGAAACCCTTGTAGTGATTGGCGGTGAATTTGGTCGGACGCCAATGGGACAGGGAAAAGCAAAAAGTATCGGTCGAGATCACCACATTAAGGGTTTTAGTACCGTATTGGCAGGTGGTGGGATTCGTGGGGGCATGACCTACGGAGCGACCGATGAATTTGGGTATCACGCAGTTGAAAATATCGTGCATGTGCGTGATCTCCACGCCACGATGTTGCATCTGTTGGGCATTGATCACAACCGTTTTTCAGTTGAGTATCAGGGGCTTGATACAAAGCTGACCGGTGTGGAACCAGCGACACCGATTGAGGCTCTTTTTGCCTGACGACGCGGATGTGCATTTTGTAAAACGCTGCAGACAACTGTCCTCCCCCAGATGACCCGGAAGGACATAGAAGTGGTCTGCAGGAACGAAGCAAACCAATCGACCTCTCCCAAGGATTAGTTGGCCAAGGGAACCCTGAGGAAACAAGTGGTGGCCCTCGTGGTCGTGTTTATGCTAGGCCACGTGGTCTCGAACTGGCGCCATCAAATCGACAAACACTTATGGATATGCTTGGACAGCCGGGCCGCGGCGATGCGGGTAGAACAGTTGGCACTCATCGTGGGTTCAGTATCGATGCTGTTATAAACCCTGTTCCGGATGAGGGGTGGTCTGCATTCGGCTCAAAAGATAGCTAAAGAGCTTTCCCGAGACATCACGCCCTATTCCCTCGATCAAGCCCGCCCTATCTGTTGGGGCGGGTTTTTTCTTGCCTTCATTTACCTTACGAAGCGAAGCAAAAAGAGACTCAGGCAGACGTGCCAGGCATTGATTCTCGATGTCTATGAATAAGATCTCCCCTGTCTCGTGGCCCGTGGAGCATACGTCCAATCCAGGTATACCGAACAAACAGTTGGTAGGTCACAAGCAGAATCAAGGTGGCACCAGCACAGATCATCATGAGCTTTAGAAAGATTGGAAGCTTCCATGTTTGCATCAAGCATGCGAGTGTGATCACAAGGGGGATGTGCATCAGATAGAGCCAGTAGGATGAGTCAGAAACATAACGCATGACGCTACTTTCTGAAGAGCACCATCTTCGGAACATGCCAATGAATCCAAAACACATCAACCATGCAAAAAGCATCTGTGGAATTGCTGTGACGACTGGGTTGGCCATGGTAGCGAGGGCGGCAGGAAAACAAAGACAGGCTCCAAGAAGATGCCACGGCCACCAACGACCAAGTCTGTCAGCTTTTTCACCCGAGATGAATACCGACATGCCGAACCCAAAGAAGATGGCGTAGTACACAAGAAGATGAGGCTGTGGAAGAATCCCAAGACTTGTATCCGGTCCAAAGTGCATTCTGGGTGTCATCGTACCCATGAGTAGTTGTGGAAGAAGTGTGACTGGAACCATCCACCAAATGGATGCATTGAGCTGAAACAGCCGAATTTTTACAACGGAGGTTCCAAAGCAGCGAAGGAGTGATTCGGCACAGACAAATAAGGGAATAAGCCAACATAAGAACCACAGAAACCAGAGGTGATCAAACACACGTGAAAAGATCAGATGACGAGGTTTGAGATTTCCAAAGATACCTTGATCACGCGATTCTTTTTTATCACTCTTTTTGAAAGCCGTTTTAAACCGGTCCGATTTGAGCCAGCCGGCGTATCCGGAACGAATGGCCTCAAGAGTTTGCTTGAAACGAGATTGTTGAAGAGTGCCAGCGTCTTTGTCCTGAGAAGTATCAACACTATTTTCTGAATTTGATGAGTCCTGCTGAGAAGGTGTTCTAGCCTCACGAAGAAGATTTCGTACACGTTCCCGGCCTGATTCAACCCGTTTCTGGTCGAGCTCCGGTACTCTCAGCCAAGAAGCGATACCCTGAGTCATCTCCCAGTCCGCATTGGTTGAATCCATCGCTGTATCATCATCATCTCCCCGAACACTGACATCGATGCCGCGATCGAGTAAGAGCTTGACAACACCCACGCGACCGAGGAAGGCGGCACTATGTAGTGCTGTACGATTCCCATCGTCTCGTTGTTGAACGTTCGCGCCGCGATTCAAAAGAAGTTCAGCCACTTTGGTTTTACCGAAAAGTGCAGCAATGTGGAGCGGTGGCATTTTGAATTCTGGATCAGGGGCATTGATATCAATCTTCTTTTTCTTTTTGTCAAGAAACGACTTCACTGTCAAAAAGTCACTACGGCGAATGGCGTCGTAGAGGTTGTCTGGCTTTTCCTTGCTTTTAGCCGACTGCTTCTTCTCTGTAATTCGTTTGCCGTAATTGGTAGCCCACTGGCCGACATAAGTATCGAGTGGAACAATAGTGACAGTGCCAAGGAG
>DONH01000191.1 GCA_003509235.1 Planctomycetaceae bacterium | reverse complement strand
CGTATTTGGCACACCTGCCTGCTCAACAGCAGCGCACATTGTCTCACCTTCAGCGGTATCCATTGACAGAGGCTTTTCACATAAAATCGCTTTTCCGTGTTTGGCTGCTTCGATCGCAATATCAGCATGAAGATTATTCGGCGTACAAATATCAATTGCATCAATATCATCAGAAGCAACAAGTTTCCGCCAATCATTTTCAACACGCTGATACCCCCACTTCGTGGCGAAGGCTTGAGCTTTCTCGGTGTCTCGTGCAGCAACAGCTTGAAGAACTGGTTCATACTCAAGGTCGAAAAAATTCTTCACTCGGTTATAGCCATTGGAGTGTGCACGACCCATAAAGCCGTAGCCAATCATGCCAATACGAAGTGGTTTTGCCATCAATATCATCCTTTCAAAATCTATTTAATTCCAACCATGTGCATCACGCACGGCAATCATTGTTTTCAAAATTGTGTTCCATGTTGCTGGATTTTCGAGCATTTCATTCGGAAACATACAGCCGTCCCAGCAGATATGTTCAATGCACCGAGAAGAAGCATCTTCAAGCCAGTACCCAGAACATTTCACAATGTCGAGTTTTCCGTTGGGGTCGTCTGCTGGGCAATGTTTTCCAGTTTTATCGTGTGAACCTGCCCCATGAATTTCGCCATCATTCTGTGCAACATGAAAATCAATAGTCCACGGCCGCAATTTGTCAGTCATCTGCTTATATGCAGCGTAGAACTCTTCAGTTCCACAATCTGAGTTGACCAAGGCATGCTCGGGAGCGTTACAGCCGAGCATATAAAGATATGTGTGCGCCAAGTCAGCTTGAAACCCAAGTGTTTCCGGCATGCCAACTCCCTCAAGAACATCCAGCATGTCGCGCCAGGAATGCATGCCTGCCCAACAGATCTCTCCCTCTGCAGCAAGCCTCTGTCCATTATCGGCAGCAATTCGAGCAGCCTCTTTGAAGGTCTCAACTATTTTTGCAGTACCCGCCTTGGCATCTTCTCGCCACTTGGCAACACCAAACTCGGCTGAATCTATTCGGATGACGCCGTATTTTCTTACTCCGTGCTGCTCAAATACTCTGGCGATACGACACGCTATTTTCACCGCTGACAAGAACTTTTCTCGTGACTCAGCATCGCCCATTGCAGAATCGCCAACTGTGCCTGGCCAAACTGGTGCAACGAGTGAGCCGACTGCAAAACCATAACTCGCAATTTTATCAGCGATCTTGAAGAGTTCATCATCGGTCGCTTCAGGGTTGGTATGGGGCAAGAAAAGAAAATAGTCGATACCGTCAAATTTCTGGCCATCAACTTCTGCCGCTGCTGTCAGTTCTAACATTCGGTCTAACGATATCGGTGGCTCCTGACCTTCATCAGTGCCCTTCCCAACAAGGCCTGGCCACATCGCGTTATGAATTTTTGGACTCGCGTGAGACATCTAGGTTTTCCTTCCATTCATGGGCAAATCTTCGTGGCCAGCTGAACCCACATAGCGAAGTGCTACCAGCAATTCAGGGCCGGTATTTCCAACTGGAAAGTCATCTTCTGTAGTCATTAATCTTAATACCCCTACGTCCACGCGAATCTAAAGTACGCTACGAATGTACGTTGTACGACCCGGCGTCGAGTGCTGCAAGGAGTAGAAGGCATTGTTTCTTGCGCTTTTCAATACCAAATAGCACGCCATTATCACCAGTACCGATAAAAACCTAAGACTTGAAGACATTCAGACCAGTTTATCGGCTGGAGGACTATCCTGGTATCTCATGCTGTAAGACTGAAAAAATCCAGTAACTCAAGGAAATAAAATGGCCAAAGACGCTAAGCGATCACCGTTTGACATCCGTGCCGCTGTTTTTGACTTGGATGGCCTACTCGTGAATACAGAAGAACTCTATCAGGATGTTGGAACTGATTTATTAAGTCGTCGGGGAAAAACCTTTGATACTGATCTTCTCGATGCAATGATGGGACGTCCTCAGCACAAGGCATTGTCGATTATGATTGAGTGGCATGGGTTGGATGACACTGTTGAGGCTCTTGCTGATGAAACAAAAACAATCTTCCAAACACTTCTTTCCACACGACTCGCACTCATGCCGGGTGCGAAAGAACTGGTAGAGCACATTCAGCGACTCGATATCCGACTCGGTGTTGCAACAAGTAGCGGACCGGAATTTGCCCACGACGTACTCTCTCGTGTTGGTCTCATCCAACACTTTCACTTTATCCTGACGTCTGCTGATGTCACTGCAGGAAAGCCTGATCCAGAAATCTATCATGCGGCAGCCAAAAAAGCTGGCACACAAACTGGAAACATGCTTGTCTGTGAAGATTCGGAAAATGGATGCAAAGCTGCTGTTGCTTCTGGTGCTATTACCGTAGCCGTGCCATGTGGCCACAGCCTACGGCATGCTTTTCCTGGTGCGCAAATTGTTGCCACATCCCTTGCTGATCCTCTTATTTATGAGTTGCTTAATTCTCGCGCTGATAGAAAAAGTACTGATGAAGCTTGACCTACTTTTTCTTTTCTTTACCGGTCGGCTCGGGATTCATCACATCGAACAGGTTCCTACGTTTATTCCACGATCGTCTGACCTGTGATCGAATCTTCCAGATCGACACATTATCGAGCTCAACAGTTCCATCCTTTGGTCCTGCAAGGCCGAGCCCATTGCCACCACTAGAGTTCGCCTTTGCCAGACATTCATGCTTGACGTACCAGACTGGTCCATCAACAAACTGAATCACAAACTCATCGCCCTTGAGTTCTGCCAATGCGTGATACCATTTTCCAGGCACGTATTGAAAATCGTCTGACTCTGCTACTTTGAGCGTCTCGTGGTCAACGATTATAAAAGAACCTTTGCTACTAAACTTGACTCGACAGACATGATGACCAAATTCAACGAAGGGAACGATGTCAGATTCCTCACCACCGACGAAGCGAAAAGAAAAACCGGTAAGAAATTCTGGTGGAGTTAGTGGCACACTCACACGGGGCTCATATCCATAATGGTGTGTTCGACTTGCCTGATATTCCTCCGAAGAGGGTCGGCCTCGCAAGACTCCGTCTTCTACAGACCAACGCGTACCCTGTCGGTTCTGCCAGTTCGTTTTCTTGACTGGTCCACTTTTTGAAAACGTTTCCTGCAACACACTCTTGTCGGGAATTACCATAAGTGGCTGCAGTGTGTCCCAATCCGCTGCCAAACAGGCTGGCAACACAAAAACCAACCCCAGAGTTAGAAGCAACATTCTGATTGACAACATTTTAATCACTGTTATTCCTCTTTGATCCAACTTTTTCGAGTTGTTCAGACACATATCTCTCTAAGATTACGATGCGGGAATCACTTTCAATTGTAGACAGGTCCCTTTACCGTCTCACTTTACCAAGTGACTTCGCGTCACTGAGCACTCAGCCCAAGACTCTGCGAGCGTGCAGAAAATTCTGGGGCATACCGGCAACGAATGGTTGCAAAACCACTTGACGCCTGCCCTCGGTGTGCAACACGCAATGAATACTCAAGAACGTGAGTCCCTTGAGGTAAACGTTCGAAAAAAAACTGTGTGCTTGCGTCTCTCGTTACCTGATACCAGCCAACACCCTCTGCCCAACGCCAGCCCGAAAGGACGTCGATTGGCTCTGTCACACTCGGCCGGTGATCTGTGAGTTCAAGAAACTCGTACGTTCGATCACTTGTGATTTTTAACCGCACAACAAGTTCTTCACCCACATTCACTTTTTCAATTGCGACTACTGGCTCGAGCACTGGGCCTGACTTCGTCATTGTTTTAGTAAAAATTTCTTTCGTAACTGCTAGCTCTTCTCGGCCAGACGCCTCGACATTCTCAATGTGATCAAGATACTGCCAATGAACCCCGCCGAACGCCAATCCACTACCCTCAACTTTCTGAAATGTTATTTCTGCCATTGATGGCGTAATTTCTTTTCGCACAAATCTGTTCTCAAAAAAACCGGTGCCTGGTTCTACCTTGCTTGCTCCATCTTTACCGGGCTTGACCGCCTCCCCGCCAACTGTCACCTCGAAGGATGATGAATCACCAAGAAGATCGTCCCCTCGACCAAGGAGCACGCCGACGGCATTTGCAGTAGCAGAACTTCCTGCCCAACGGCTTGTTCTCTTCTGCTGTATAAGCCAGGCTTTCATTGCTTCAACTGATTCAACGTCACCAACAATTTCATCAAATGCCTCAATCATGAGCGACTGTGTTTCAATAGGCGCCTGAGCCCAACTCCACCACAACGGATGTCGGTTACGCCACCACATACCTTGCCAATTATTTTCTCGACGATCAGCGACTTGCTGACCTCGCGGGCCACCAACCGCTCGTTGCTTTAGGCTTTCAATAATCGACTCCGCTGTTTCACGCTCCCCACCACGAAAAAGTGCAGTAGCCAATTGCCCCTGACAACGATTACTCGAGAGTTCCATCCAACTCTCTTGTCCTACCCGCATGCACCATGAATGGGCTTCAGCCGCCTCCCCGGCAGGTGGAACATCGGCCAGGAAAAAACTTCTTGCATAGAGAGCGAATACACCGAGCTGAGTGAGCACTGGCTCTGAGGCCAATGCCGCATTCCCAGCTTTACGAGCACGCTCCTGACGCTGGTCAGCTAACCGCTTTTCTTCAATAAGACGAGCGTCGATCCATGGCAAAGTAGATTGCGCGAGAGCCATATCAATCGTAACGCCATTGGCACGCAGTCGACCAAAGCCCGAAATAATAGATAGCGTTATCATGTCGCTGGAACGACCTCCCGGAAACCACGGCCACCCTCCGTCAGGATTCCGCAGACTACTGAGGCGTTCAATTGCTAAAGAAATCTCAGACCGGACACGGTTGGTATCAAAAAGATTTGCCACGCGAGCCCTCGCCTCAGTTTCACTCGTGGCATCACGAACCCATGGTGTCTCTGCGAGAAGAGTCTTCACGAGAACTTCATTTTTCTCAAGCGGACTTTTCAGGGTGTTTGTGCCGCGCCATTGATCAAAGATCTTTTCAATTCGTGGATCACTTGTAACAAGGTGCTTTGCATACGCATTTGCATACAATCGATAGAAAAGTGCATCAATACTTTCATCATTTCGTTCCATCAAGTAAGGAAGGGCCATGACGGCGTACCATGCTGGGTTTGATACAGCCTGAATAGCCAATGACTCATTCTCGATAGTAGATGATCTTTCTTGCTTGCTCTCTAACAGTTTTTGTAATACGACCAAACGTTGCTCACCACCACGCACCGTAATGGGAATCGTCTCAGTGACAAGTACTTTTCGGGGGAGTACGGGTAGCGTCGCTTCTTCTCCATCCGAAAGACGACGAGCTGATCCAGCCGTTGTTCCTGTCGCACGATACCGGAGTACATCTGTTCCATCCGTGATAGACACCGTAAAAAAGACTACCTCGGATGCTCCCGCTGGCAAATCAAAAGATTGCTCCTTAGCATTTCGTATGAATGCATCGCAATTGTCATTTGTGCGTGCATTAAATAAAGCGAACCGCACTGTTCCCGACATTCGTCCGCTCGATGTATTGCTCACTTTGACTGGAATCTGAACGGTATCACCTTCGCGTAAAAACCGAGGTGGCATGGGCTCCACCATTAAGTCCTTTGATGTCACACAGGTATCAAAAAGGTTTCCACTTCGCATCTGTTTGTCGTGTGCGAGTGCTTTGAATTGCCAGGTTGCCAGCGTGTCGGGCAAAACAAACTCAAGCGTGACACTTCCGGCCTCAGTCGAAGTAAGTGTTGGCATAAAAAAAGCAGTTTCCGCCATATTAGTGCGAGGTGGGGGTGAAACTGCACCATTTCCTTTCTGATTTTTTTCCTCTTTGTTACTTTCTGTTTCTTTTTGAGCTACGGAATTGAACGTCGCCTCTTGGTCTGCACTCGCATCTTCCATCATCATTTCATCAGAGGCAGCAAAAACCACTGCCCCTTTTGCCATAGCCCCTTCTGGTACCGCCATTGCTGCCGCTGGCATACTTCGCATCCTTGCCACACCTCCACCACCAAGCATGCCTCCAAAGCCACCATTGCCTGGTGATCCGAAGGGGCGACGAAATCGATGATAGGAGATACGGACACTTCGATGATCACGTGCCCATGATCCATAAATCTGCCGCATGGCACTCGCAGAATTTGTAAACCTCAGCTGCCAACGACTCGAATCGCTCGCGAAGAGAGAAAGGGTTGGCCATTGGTGTGATGCGAGTGCATCAAGTGATTGGTCGTAAAGCGTTGCGGTCATCTCTGCGAGGGCCGCTCGTGCTGGTCCGGCGAGTGGATCAGCCTCTGTGCGAATGGTCGCCTGCCAGACTTGTTCCGTTGCAGGCTCCAATCGTCTCGTGAATTGTTTCCATTCAATAGACAACTTTTTATCCGTCCATGGCACATCAACTCGTTGTGATTCTTGGTAGAGACGACCCTCACGAACCATCCATGCGCGAAGCGTAACACCACCTCGATGAGTATCTTCTATCTTGAATGAAATTGATGTCTGTGTTCGTTTATTCTTTGTCCAAAAACGTTCTAGCACACGGCCTGACTGGACGATCTCAACCAACAAACTGCCTTGCTCGTATCCAGTTCCCACAATTGCACGTAACTCATCTGCAACGTCAACTGTTGACTTTTCAACTCGTACCACAAACGGCTTCTTAATTTCATATTTCTGTGCCTTGGGGTTCAGCACTTCAACAAGTTGTGTTGCCCTGACTTCAGGGCGGTCTTTTGTTGCCGGGATCGTAAATGTCGCTCGGTAGATACCGGGGTGGAGCTGCACTGTAGTCTGGCCTTTACCAGTGGACGCATCCGTCACAATTTCATTGGCTAGTATCTGTTTTCCGTCGGCCCACGTTTTTGGATCGTCATCTTGCGGCTCCGGAAGAACAGCTGACCCTCCTCTTTTTTGTCTTTGCAACACGTCATATGGAATTGAACGCACTGTAAGATCAGGCCTGGCAACACGCTTCGGTTGGAGCAATTGATTGATTCGCAGCGTTCCAAACACCCCTCGGGGTGCGGCATCAAGCGAGAGGGTGGAAACATGAATTGCGACTAAAGCTGTATTCTCATCATTAGTGACCTGCCAATCACCAATATCAAGGGTTGCTTCCACATCGACATATCCAGCCGAAACTCGCGTATCGGCTGACCGTGTTTCACCACCTGAATCAGTCACATCAGCAGTCACGTGATACGTGAATATCGGAAGCGATTCTGGTGGTGATACTCGATCAGGTACAGCTGGAAACGTAATGGTGAACGTTCCATCAGCATCTGTCATTGAATGCCCACGGGCTATTCGTCTCGTTCCGCTATCAAAGGGAAGCCACGGAAAACACCACCGACACCACATCGGAAACCGAACTTCTCGCTTCACATTCCAGACGACCTTTGCACCCCCGACGGCTAAACCCGTGTATGTCGAAGCCGTTCCTGAAAGCGTTACATTTTTTTCAAGCTGAACAGACTCTGTCGGTGAGGCCAACTCAACCTGAAATTTCGGTCGCTTATATTCTTCAACTCGAACAACCGTCGCACCTACTCCACCACTTCCTTGAGCACGCACGGACCATCTACCAGGAAGTGAGCCTGTCGGAATTGGAAAAGTACCCTGAAAAGATCCGAAGCCATTTGTTTTCAACGTGAGTTTTGAAACCTGCCTTCCATTCACATCCTGAAGTGTTGCCTCAACCATGGCTTTTGAAACAGCAGTTGCACTACGACGATCAGCTGCTTGTTCAATCAGAACACCTTTGAAATGAAGCTGTTGACTTGGTCGATAAATGCCTCGATCTGTCATCAGCACGATCGACCGCGACCGTTTGGAACGTTGTGTATTGTCGCGGCGCCACAATCGTTCTGGCTCAGTCAATACGTGGTGAATCTGCCCATCGATTGTTGAAGACACAACAAAGACAGTTTCCTGTCCTGAATCTGACTTCAATGTGTATTGACCATCCTGGTTCGTTTCTGTTGTTTCTTGCTTCACCAATCTTCGTAGACGTGATTTCCGGTCGCGACGCCATGCGGTTACTTCTGCTCCCTGAATCGGCTTCCCACTTTCCACGTCGACGACATAGCCCGCGTGTTGTGAAATTGGTGATTGGTAGTCTGTTGTATTGACAGCGGATATTCGACTTACCCAGACAAGCGTTGCGGACACAACATTATCACGTTCACTAAAATCTTCACGATGACTGCATACGACCCAGTACGCACCCGGATCAATCGTTTCTGTTCCAAATACTGAATCGACAGGAAATTCTTTCACGGAAGACCGATAATCATCGGTTGGTGGCAAAACAACAGTGGCCTCTTGAATACTTGGAAGCGAAAGAATCCGTTCACGATCTTTCTGATCAATCCCGTAACCATACGGCTTTCCTCCAAGCAGTCGCTGTTCCCAATCTGCCTTCACAAGTCGCAGATGGAGGCGATCGATATTGCGATAGGTAACATGGAGTGCTGGCCAGGGCTTAGCCCAGGTGCGTTCTGTTGCAACAGCCAATTCCTTGGCTTCAATCTGTGCAATCAGGTTGTGGCATTGTTTTGCACCAACACTTTGTGGGTGGCGGCCTACAGCTTCGAGTGCAACTGCTCTGGCTTCTGCTGGGTTTTTTGGACGAAGGATCTCTGCTAGGGCGACTCGCGCCATTGCACTAATCTCATTATGACCAGCCCGATTAATAAAATCAGATAGAGCCTTTTGAATGGTATCGTCTGGTTCAGCTTCTGCGTCGGCAACTGCCACACCACGCGCCCAGATAAGACGATCAAGATCTGCCGAGAGAAAAGCCGTCTGATCTTCATCATCTGCATGGAAATCCAGGATCTTCTGATAGAACCTGATGACTTGAAGGACTGGTGAATCTTTATCCGTTACTAATTCTTTTTCCCCTTCAACTCGGGTCGGCTCCCACGTCTGGAAGACATTGACGTCCTGGAAAACCGGGCCCGATG
>DONH01000343.1 GCA_003509235.1 Planctomycetaceae bacterium | reverse complement strand
AAAAGAAACACCGTCAACGATCTATTCGAAGTCCAAAACCGACGTTATTAAAAATTCTGTAAATTCATCAGATCGATATAGTAATAGCTGTAATTCATTCGCAACGAGAACGTTTTGAGGAGGTATCACTCTGTCACGAATCACACCACGGACACTGAAAGGTTTTCGCGATCTGCTGCCAGCTCAGGCACTCGAGAGGGAGCGTATTCTTGAGATAGCACGTCAGGTTTACCAGTCATATGGCTTCTCGCCGATTGAGACGCCAGCTCTCGAGTATCTTGAGATTTTGACCGGCAAAGGAAGTGACGAAACGGATAAACAGCTGTATCGCTTTACCGATCATGGGAAGCGAGAAGTTGGTATGCGGTTTGATCTCACTGTTCCGTTTGCGCGTTTTGCTGCTCAGCACATCTCTAAACTTGGTACCCCATTCAAACGGTATCACATGGGTACCGTCTGGCGTGGCGAAAATACACAGCGAGGACGGTATCGAGAATTCATGCAATGTGATTTTGATACGATTGGTACAACCAGTGCAATTTCAGATCTTGAAACAGTTTTGGTCGTGCATGACCTGCTCACAGCTATTGGTATCGACGGGTTTACAATTCGTATTAACGACAGAAGAATTCTTTCAGGCATCTTGGAGGTGCTTGGGCTCACAAGCAAGACAACACATGTGCTTCGATGTCTTGATAAGACCGGAAAAATCCCTCGCGATATGCTTGTCAAAGAACTTCAGGAACAGGGTGTTTCTGTCCCATCGGTCGATTGTCTTCTTGGTCTCGGTGAGCTTTCTGGATCGGCAACAGATGTTTTGAGTGAACTACATAATTTAGTCGGGGAATCTGCAGTCGGTGTACAGGGAGTTGAAGCCGTTGGTGCACTCTTGAACGGTTTAGCTGAAGTTGGAGTTGTTGATGATCGCATTGCGATTGATCCATCGATCGCAAGAGGTCTTGACTATTACACAGGACTCGTCCTCGAGAGCTTTCTTGATGAATTACCTGATCTTGGAAGTGTCTGTTCGGGTGGTCGGTATGACAACCTTGCAGAACTCTATACAAAACAATCTCTGCCAGGAGTTGGTGCGTCACTCGGGATCGATCGCCTGCTGGCAGGCCTTGAGGAACTTGACAAACTGGAGTCGTCCGAAACGCCAGCATCAATATTTCTAGTGTATTTCGATGAGTCGCATCTCGGTGACTATCTCCAGATCGCAGCGAGGCTTCGAGAGCACGGCCTGTCAGTCGATTTCTACCCAGAGTCTAAAAAACTCGGGCAGCAACTTAAGTGGGCAGGCAAAAAAGGGTTTCAGAGAGCGCTTGTGGTAGGCAGCGAAGAATTCAAGTCGGGTACAGCGCAATTAAAAGACTTAGCTACACAACAATCAATAGACATTACGTGGCAAGGTGATTTGAACCTTCTTGCTGATGCGATCAAAAATGAACTTGGTAGATAATAGCGTGAGAGATAATGGCTGATGGTTATTGTTTTTCAATAGCCCGCAAGCGATTGGTAACTTCATTGGCATCAGCCGGTCGCTTGTCTCGTTCGTTTGAGAGGAGTTGCATAATAAGGTCAGCAAGATCTTGTGGTATGTCAGGAACAAGCATATCAATGGCCGTTGGCTTCCCTCGGGAAATAGCAGCAAGAATGGAGACCATTGATTTTCCATCAAATGGAAGCTTTCCGGAAATCATTTCGTAAAGAATGACTCCGAGTCCAAAGAGGTCACTTTTTGCATTTACTTCATCGGTGCCAATGCGCTCAGGAGACATGTAGGCGGGTGTGCCGATGACAGCATTGTCGAGAGTCAATCGCCCTTCTTTATCTCCCGCTTCGTGAGCTAGGCCAAAGTCAATTATCCGAACGTGTTGATTCGGTTCTTCAAGGAGAATGTTATCGGGCTTGATGTCTCGGTGGACGAGATCCTTCTCGTGAGCTGCAGCAAGTCCTTCGCTTATTTCTCGTCCAATACGTACGGCCTCGAGGATGGGAACCAGTCCGCCTTGTTGCGATCTATATTCAGAAAGATTGGGTCCGTTAATTAATTGCATAGCAATATACGGGAGTCTGTCGTGTTCACCAATCTGATAAATCGTTACTATTGATGGGTGGTTAATTGATGCGGCCGTTTTGCTTTCACGAAGGAATCGCTTCTTGGAAACTTCATCCTGAGCTCGACTTGGGTGCAGGATTTTGATGGCAATGTCGCGATCGAGTTTGGCGTCAAAACCCTTGTAGACGTGTCCCATTCCGCCGCGGCCAATGAGGCCCTTGATGGCGAAGTTGTCGACAGTCGAAGGGGTTGTTGAAGTGCTTGGCGGAGCCGAGTACCAGTTTGCTCTCAAAGGTCTCAGCGAATCACCACTCTGTGGGTCAAAGGTGAGGGTTTCGGAGAGAGGTGAATTTGCTGAGTGCGTGTCGTTTGATCCGTCCTGGATCACAAGGCAACAAAAAGGGTCTCCTTTGTGCATGCAACTTGTTTCTTCAATCAAGATGGTTTCACCGTAGTGGTCAGCAAGCCCCCGTGTAATGCCTTTTGCAAGTAGACATAACTGACGACTGGACGAGTAGACAAGGTGAAGTTCATTCGGTGAATGCCTTACGGACTCAAGAACCGGTGGCTCAGCGCCGGGCTTTGCGGTACGAACCATCGTGTGGATTATGTCCTCAGTATTCTCAATGAGATCAAGTGTTCGCCACGTAGGATCAATATTTTGGCTAGCAACCTTAATCAGGTGGGGTGCCAGAAATTCACCAAATCTTTCAATCAGTTCTGGTAATGGCTCGCCGCATGTATCTGCAATTTTTTGCAGAAGCTCGACAGCATCTTCATCAGGGTACACTTCATTTGGCAGATATCTGTTGTCACTTATCGTGACTGTATCTCGAATCTTGAGCCATGTTGTTTTGCCCGAGGTGGCTTCGTCAGCAAACTTCTGGATGTAGAAAAAAATAAGGCCGTGCACGAATAAATCTCATTGTCATCGCCAACATATTCGGTGAGTGTCAAATAGGTTGGTGTAAAATATTCCATACAAAACGTAACATACTTGCATCCGCTAAGAGAAGCCAGCAGCAGTCTCTTCAATGGTTTATGAACAGAACCTTTATCGTGACTGACAGAGGCGGTTTCGGTAGAGCAAAAGGCCATGTGCAGCGTGGTAAAGAGCGCCACACTCAATGTCGATATCTGCAGTCTGTTCAAGTGTTATTGCCAAACGGTCCGCAGCGCGTAATACCCAGGGTTCACGAAGTCGATCTGAAGGAAGTGCAACAGCAAGAAATTCAAATATATGTCCGCTTGAACTAAGCTTTGCAAAAACATCAACAGACGAAGCTGGTCGTTCAAAAAACTGTGTAGAAAAACTACCGTCTGCTTGCTGGAAACGACGCGATAGATCGATACTGTTGGTGATTGCATGCTCCGCGGATTTCCATGGTTCGGGAAGTGTCTCGCCCGCTTCAGGATGCTGGCCACGATATCTATTCACTGCAGTCGCCAATCCGTAGAGACGGTGAGATCCACCACAGGCGCTGGAATGCAGATCAGCATCAAGTTCCATCTTGATGACTCGAGAGAGATCCCATTTCTCTCCATTTGATGCTTCCCATGTTTCGTCATCGGGGAGATATGTGGCGAAGGCCATCAATGTCCATGTTGCTTCCTGCCCAGAGTGAAGGTCGGCTTGGGCTTGTCGCAGCAGGTCATCGACGGTTGCTGATGTGTCGCCCACGACCAGTGGTGTTTCGAGTGGAATCCCCCCACTACCGCACTGTGAGAAATACCCAAGCCACTGATCTTTGTGTCCTTGTCCGAGGGTGCTTCCCTCCTCGACAAGGGCGATGATTCCGTGCTCACCGTGTCTCAGTTTCCACCCTTGGAGAGTGCCGCCTTCAAGTAAGTAGTTCAGTGCAGGCACGGTGACGGATTCGTGCATGATAGTAAATTCCTCACCGAAAGCGAGTATCCCATGAACAATTTGCCAAGCTCCTTGAAGGTCAGTTGTGAGTTCTCGTCCGTCCTGAGTTTGCTTGAGTATTTTTGTAATTCGTTTGCATAGATCATCTGGGTTAATCGTTGTGAGATCGCCCGGATGAGTTACCTGTTGTTTACTCTTCCTGCACCCAACAGGGCCTAAGCAGAGAACAATGCCAATGGCAACGACTACCGGGCGCAAATGACTTGAAGTGACAAACATTTTACTATTGAGGCATTTCTTGTTGAAGCAGGACACACTAGAGCATTGTTACGCAGTTTCCCCTGTGCAAGTAAAAGTTCATCTGAGTAAGAAAAAGCGGTCTGTCCTTAGGTCTATAAGTACATTTTGTACCGGTGATGCAATGGTATGAACGTGGACACTCACTGAACGGTGTGAAATGTAGGGCCGTGTAATAGCCCAAGGATTCCATTGGTTTTCCATTCGTGCAACTACTGATTAAGAGAATAGAGAAGAATATTGAGTGCGATTTTTTCAGCATCTTCTCGATCATAGCCGGTGCATTCCATGGAATTCTGCTTTTCAAGCGCACAAGATATGTCGAAGGGAGAGAAGATGACCGCCCACCGATCACCCATACGAATGCCTTCTAATTGTGGTGGCACCTTTCGTTTCTCAGAAGAAAGAGCCTCCCCTTTTGCAGCGGGTGCTCGCAGTGTCACTCGACGTAGGTCAAAGCCTCCATACGTAGATGCTGAGAAGAGTGGGTCATCATTCGGAATCGACTCAATAGTGTGATCAGAGAGGCCAGCCGAAAACTCCTTTCGGAAAGCATCGGTAAAAGGTTGAGATGCACAGACGCTATCTGCGAGCAGTGTACCTCCTCGCTCCAGAAACTTTCGAAGATTTTTTCGTTGTGCATCGTCAAATACAAATGCTTGTCTGCCATGCATAAAAAGCATGTGATGATTGAAAATTGCTGGATCAATGAGGTCGAGCTTTACTGGCGTGTCGTCGACGAGTATTCCAAGTTCTCGTGCAGCAGCTCTGAGAATGTTTGCAAGTGCTTTGGGGGCGGCGTCACAAAGCCCACCATGGCGCAATTTCCCAATAGTTAGTTGGCCACGACCAATTGAATTTTGTTGCACATCTTCCGATTGACTTCGAACAAATAGTTCATCTTTCTTTTTTAATTCACGATTTGTTGCATAGGCGATGACATTGGCCCCGATTGCCAACGATGCATTAATTTGATTCCGGATGGGCTCGTCAAATTCACTATATAAAGGGCCAGCAAGTTCCCAAAGGCAAGATAGACTTGGAAGAGGAGGAGATTCATTGTCCGTTTTATTGAAGGGAGCATAGATCAGGCAGGTGCGGCATCCGTAGTCAACGCCGAGTAACGGACGCTGAAATTCTGGAGCAACAGTTTTCTCGGCATACCACGCAGGATGTTCCGGTGGAAGGAGGCTCAGTTGGTGTTCGGGTTCAGGGAAAATTTCACTCACCAGTTGGCGGAAAGATTTGTCAAAAGCGGCTCCTTCAGTACAGGTCGCCTCAGCAAAAATAAATCCACCTTGGTCAATATATTCCCGCAATCGACGACCGGGTTCTTTACCAAGATCTAAGCCCACGGTACCTCCGATCCAGAGAACTGGTGACTGGGCAAGGTCCTGTGTGTTCGCTTCCTGTGTGTTGAGAACATGCCACGAGAGGCCTGCCGGATAATCCTCACGCCATCTTTTTTCAATAAATTCAACGAGATGTGAAATGTCATGTCCGTGCTGATTCCAGCCATTTCGAGGCCCGTGACGGCTTTTCGCAATGACAACAGGTCGACGACCCTTTGCAAGAAATAACAGGGCAAAGCTTGTCGCCACGACTGTGTCCTCAGATCCCTTGCTTTGAAAGCTTCCCGAAAGAGGGTCTTGGGATGAGACAAGCATTTTTGCCCCTTCCAAATACCAGTCATGAGTACCGATGAATCGTCTGGCAGTAAATCGTCCGACTCGCTCCAGTCCGTATAGGTAGTATCGGAGCCATTGCTGTCCACCGGGTGGATTTCTCGTAACAGAAAAATTCTTGCCGAGCCATTGAAGTCCATTTTCAAGAGGTTTTGCCGAAGAGCCGCCTTCACAACACGAAATATTTGTTCCATTCACGAATGCGTCGGGACGCTCGGTATGTTCGTTAGTTATCCACATGCTTGCGATGCCTGCGCAGGTCATGCTGCCGGTACCATTTCCACCTCCGGCGGTGTAACTCCATGAGCCATCCATTCGCTGGGCTGCTTCCCAATATTTTTTTGATAACTTCCAGACATCCGAGTTGACTCGTACACCTGCCCGTTGGGCTTCGTGTAATCCGAGAATTGCAAATTGTGAGTTCGAATTGTCAGCGCCCGAGCGGTTCGCTCCATAAGACCAGCCACCCGTTACTCCAGGGCCACTTGATTGACGATCTTCAAGCCAACGGGTATTTCGTTCGAGAATGGCTAGGTCCTGCTTCGGTGAAACCATCGCAAGGGCTTGGGTTTGAAGTGAAACCGAGTAGGTGTCGGTAGGTGTCTGTTCCCTCAGCCATGTAAGTGCTTTTTTCATGGCCTGCTCATCAGCATCAACGCCAGCATTTGCCAGAGCAAGTACGACCAGTGCAGTTGCTCCTACGACAGTTTCATCTGTCCGCATTGCTGACTTCCATGTGCCGTTTGGGCTCTGTTTACGTATAAGCCAGTTTTTTGCTTGTTCTATTGCATTACTTATTTGCTCGGGTCGGAGTTCATCTTCAGCAGAAAATGCAACCGGTACAGATATGAACTGGATGGCAGCAAGCAACGCAATGTACGAAATCTTCTTGTAACCGCTTAATAACACTTGATGCATGAAGCCTTTCAAATGAGGGGGAGTTGCCTGTCTACTGAAGCTCATTCTAAGGCATTGTCATCGATAGAGACATGTCTCACGTGCCTTCTTATCGCTGCGCCAACGTTTTTGTTTGCCTCTTGGTGGCACAAAGTCCGATACTTTATGGAGAAGTGATTGGAATTTTATCACTTCTGCCATCATGTTCATATATGAGTCCCGTAAGGAAGGAAACCGACTTCGTGTCGACTGCCGGAAAACAAAAGTCACTTGATGACGTTCTGCACGAATTTTCCCAGCATCGACTGCTCATGCAGGAAGAGCTTCAAAAAATCATTGTCGGTCAAGATGAGGTAATCGAGCAGCTATTTGCAGCGATCTTCACACGTGGTCACTGCTTGCTAGAGGGAGTGCCGGGTTTGGCGAAAACCCTCATGGTTTCAACGGTAGCAAGAATTCTGGATGTTGATTTTAAGCGAGTTCAGTTCACACCGGATTTGATGCCTTCGGATATCACAGGGACGAATGTGCTCGATGAAGACGAGTCGGGTCGTCGCAATTTTAGGTTTGTAGAGGGGCCTATATTCACCAATGTTTTGCTCGCTGATGAAATCAATCGTACGCCACCGAAAACTCAGGCGGCCCTACTTCAGGCGATGCAGGAGCGAGAAGTTTCGGTGGGGCAAGAAACATATTCGCTACCAGATCCCTTTTTTACGATCGCGACACAAAATCCAGTTGAGCAGGAAGGGACATATCCGCTACCCGAAGCGCAGCTCGATCGATTTATGTTCAATATCAAAGTTGGATACCCAAGCGCAGACGAGGAAGAGCGGATATTGATGGCGACGACTCGACCAGAGCGTCCGGAAGTCCGCAAAGTACTGTCCGGTAGAGCGATTACAAATATTCAAAAACTCGTTGCTGGTGTTGCTGTTAGTGAGTACGTCATTAAGTACGTTGCGACGCTCGTTCGTTCAACTCGCCCAAAAGATCCTGAGTCGCCTAAGTATGTGAAAGAGTTAGTTGACTGGGGGGCCGGCCCACGTGCTGGTCAATTTTTGATACAAGGTGGAAAGGCAATAGCAGCTATGGATGGGCGATTTAGCGTGTCCATCGAGGACATTCGCCGGATTGCAGTGCCGGTGCTCCGCCATCGAATATCAACAAACTTTCAAGCTCAAGCAGAAGGCCTTACGAGTGAATCGCTTGTCCAGAGATTGCTGCGAGAAGTTCCGGAACCCTCGGTTCCTCCGTTGGTGAAATGAGTGCTGCATGTCGCGCGCAGTTGAAGAATATCTCAAGCCGGATGTGGTGCAGCAGATTGCAAGGCTTGATCTGCGTGCCAAGTTTATTGTGAAAGGCTTTCTGCAGGGCCTTCACGCGAGCCCTTTTCAGGGCTTTTCTGTCGAGTTCAGCGAGCACCGGCGGTATGCGGCTGGTGATGATCCGAAAGACATTGATTGGCTTGTCTACGCGAAAACCGATAAGCACTACATAAAAAAATATGAAGCCGAGACAAATATTACAGGATATCTTGTAGTCGATACGAGTGGGTCGATGGGGTACACCTATCGACAGCAATTCACAAAACTGGACTACGCCATATCGCTAGCCTCAGCACTTTGCTGGTTAATGGTTCACCAGCAAGATCCTTGCGGATTAATGGTTTTTGGAGAGAAAATTACTGCGAGTCTACCGGCGCGATCAAGGCGTAGTCAGATTTCAGAAGTCCTCTCCCTTTTGTCGAAGACTGTGGCTGGTGGTACATCTGAGATTTCTGCCAGTTTATTGCAGATCGGAGCAATGCTTCGTCATCGTTCGCTGTTGATGGTTTTTAGTGACTTGCTCGCGGAACCTGCAGCAATTCGTGATGCGATGCTTCGGCTTCGTCATCGAAATCATGACATCATATTATTTCACGTACTTGATGAAGCAGAAGTACGATTTCCTTTTCAGGGAATGGTAGAACTTACAGATCCAGAAAGTAGTCAGAGCATGGTGGTTGATGCCGATGCTGCTCGTCGTGACTATGTGACTGGCGTTGATGACTTCCGAGAAAACTATAAGAAGGTTTGTCAACAAGCGGGTATCGATTATGTACCTCTTGATACAAGCATGCCGTTTGATGCTGCTCTCATGGAGTACCTAATCAATCGTCAGCAGCGAGCCTAGGTAAACATGCCCATTCTTCAGCGAGTACTATTGATATTATGGGTCTTTCTTTCCTGAATATTTTGTTACTGAGTGGGATGGCGGTTATCACGATTCCTGTGGTGTTGCATCTTTTTATGCGACGGAAGCCTGTGCCCCACCGATTTCCAGCACTCCGGTTTCTGCAAGCTCGATCACATATGAAAAAGCGGCGGTTGAAACTCCAGCATTTGCTGCTCTTGCTGGCACGTGTTCTGGCTCTTTGTATTCTGGTTCTAGCACTCTCTCGGCCGGTTCTTCGTGGTTCGGGCTGGATTGTTGACCAAGAAGGACCAGTTGCTGTTGCATGTGTGGTGGATACCGCACCGCGTATGTTGTTGCGACAAGAAAACCGTACGAGACTCGACGAGGTTCGAGATATTGCTTCAAATCTTTTTGAAAAGCTTCCACCAGAGAGTAAAATTGCAATTGTTGACACTGGTAATGGAGAAGCGAGTTTTTCAGCATCCGCAGTTGTTGCAGCAAATAGGATTGAACGACTGACAGCCGGTGCATCCTCGGTCAATGTGGCGACAGCAATGAATGATGCTGTACGTCTGCTAGAGAGTTCAGACATAGAGCGCAAGGAGCTTTATGTGTTTACGGATCTGTCCCACGGTGGTTGGGAGCAGCCTGTGGAGTCTGATTGGGACACACTTCATCCGAGTGTCAATCTTGTTTTTATTGACGTCTCAGCAACCCATCCTCAGGATTTTATTCTCGAAAGTCTTGAACTTTCTGCTGAGCGTCTCACTGTCGGTAGTCCACTGAATGTATCAGTAATAACGCGACGAGTGGGTTCAGAGTCTTCCCGGTCGGTTGCTATTGAATTTCAGGAGCAGGAAGGCAGCTTTGTTCGCCGAGGAGAAAAGCCCGTTGTCTGGAAAGCCGGTGAAGAGGAAGAAGTACGGTTTGAAATTAATGGCCTAGAGCCTGGCGTTCATCAAGGACGAGTACTTATTGAGGGAGGGGATGGCCTGCCTGCAGATGATTCAATTGAATTCACTGTAGATGTTGGTCCACCAACACGGGTGTTGGTGGCTTCTCCAGAACCAGTTGGAACAACAGGTCTTATTTTTGTAGAAGCTGTTGCACCCTTTCCTCTTGTAAGTGCTGGACGCAGTAAGTTTACTGTGACACTGGACTCTTTTGAATCTTTAGAGAACGCATCATGGTCTGATTTTCTTAGTATCGTTTTGATTGATCCACCACCGCTACCTCCGCGTATATGGGAAATGCTTCATCAGTGGGTCAGTAAGGGAGGGGGGCTTGTCGTATGGCTGGGGCCTTCAGCTGGCAAGCCCATCGAGTTTAGTTCAGCTGAGAGTGAGTCTGTCCTCGGCGGACGGATCAAACGAGTATGGCGGTCCCCAGACCGTTCGAATTACTTTGCTCCTTCCTCGCTTGATCATCCTGTTTTATCGGCTTTTCGTCGCGTTGGGGATTCGGTGCCATGGCAGGATTTCCCTGTCTTTCGTCACTGGGAGTTTCAGCCAACTTCTGAGAATGATGATCCGCAGTCGTCACCGGCACTGGCTCTTGCCAATTACCGCAACGGGTTACCAGCACTTTTTGAGCGAATTCTTGGTAATGGGAGAGTTGTGATTGTTACGACACCAATATCTCAGGCAGCAGACGATCCGCAAGCGTGGAATCAACTCGCTACTGGTTTTGAGCCGTGGCCGTTTGTGATGCTTGCAAATGAGATTCTGGAACACGTCGTAGAAACTCCAGATTCTCTCAATATCAAGTCAGGCGAAGTTGCGAGGCTTAGACTTCAGCGGCATGATTTGCCAACGGCCACAGTCCGCACACCACTCGGTGATACGTTTCCAGTAGCTATTGATCAGAATCAAGGAGCGATTGCTGTGTCCGCAACTCGACAGCCAGGTAATTACCGAATTCGGTCTGGAGGCAATGCGGGCGGGTTCGTTAAAGGATTCAGTGCACGTTTACCCAAATCAGCAACTGATTTTTCACGACTGACGGATGATGAACTTTTGCTCATACTTGGTGCCGATCGCCGTATCGTACTCGATACCGAAAGCCTTGACCGTGATGTTATGAATTACCGGGTTGGAGCAGAATTGTCTGGATGGATTCTTCTATTAGCGGCAGTATTGCTTGCTCTGGATTGGTGGATATCAAATAGGTTTTACGCGCCTCGTGAAGGGGCAGAACCCGAAGCAGGTGCAGCAGAGATATTTGCAGAGAGTGTGCATGCGGATGGAGACGCAGGGGCTATCCCGCCTCCACCAGTTCCATCACCGAGAGCTGAAGAAGAAAGCATGCCGCCTCCTCTTCCCGTGGGAATGGATTCCGAGACGGAGCATTCATCATGACTATGAATGGTCTATTTACTACAACATCAATTCATTTTGACCCAACAGGTACATGGCTGGGCATTACGTTATTGATTGTTGCCTTTGCCTGCCTCTTGTTTGTTTCGGCTCCTGATAAGAGTCGTCTGTCACCAGGTCGACGATTCACACTGATTCTATTGCGAACAAGTGCATTTTTAGTCCTTCTCTTCTGCCTGATGAAGCCAAGCTTGGTTTCGACGAGACGACTCCAGCAGCCTACTTCTGTGCTCGTGTTAGCAGATTCTTCTGAAAGTATGAATGTGGCAGATAGTCCAAATGGGAAGACGCGATGGGAGTATCTTAGGGCTACACTTCGATCTGCCATGGAGTCCATAAGAAAAGAAATCCTGAATGAAAGCATGCTCATTCGGACTTGGGTTTTTGATCGTGAAGCGAGAGAAGCAGCTGTAGATGCCCAGTCGCTTGACATTGGTGAGTGGAAACGACTCCCATCTTCTGAGGAAACAGCAATTGGTTCGGCAATGGAATCAGCTGTACGTGCATTAGGTGAACAGCCGCTGAGTGCGGTTGTTTTGCTTAGCGATGGAGGCCAACACGCTTACCCACCAAATGATTTACCACCTCAGGCGGAATCGCGTCGCTTGGGGGAACGGGGTGTTCCGCTTTGGGCAATTACGTATGGTCAGTCGCGAGGTGCTGCGCAAGCAAGAGATGCGTCAGTCGTGAGTTTAACAACACCCGAGAAAGTCTTTCTTGGAAATACAGTTGAGGTTATCGGCCGAGTTCGATTAGAGGGCCTTTCTGACCGTGAAGCAATCGTGCGATTGTTGGTTGAACAGAAAGATGGTGAGCTCGCCGAGGTTGCGAGACGTACAATCAAGCCCATCGAAAGTACCTCAGAAGAATCAGTTCGTTTTGACTGGACGGCTGATTCATTAGGTGAACGAAAACTTGTGCTGGTGATTGACTCGGTAGCCGGTGAAATTGTTCTCACGAATAATATCGTCTCAACCTTTGTTGAAGTGATTGATGGGGGGTTACGAGTCCTGTACCTCGAGGGAAGTCCACGTGTAGAGCAAAGATTTTTGCGTCGAGCGCTATCGAGTAGTCCTGACATACAGATAGATTTTCAGTGGATCGATTCTATTCGTAGAAGTCGTTGGCCGATTAGTCTTGAGCAAGAGTTGACTCGAGATTACAAGGTCTTCCTTATAGGGGATCTCGATGTGGATGCCATACGCCCGCAAGATGTCGAGAAGATTCGGCTTCTTGTGGAGAATGGAGCGAGTGTTGGGTTTCTGGGTGGCCTTCATTCGTTTGAAGCTGGTGGCTGGGGCAGTTCATCGCTAGGAAGATTGTTGCCCTACACGAGGGATCCTCTTTCTCGCCAACGTTTTGGTGAGCCCATTCGACAAGATCTCCATGTAAAAGGGCCTGTCACGATCATCCCGGATGAACAATTTGGAGGCATTTCAATTCTGCGTCTTGGTCAAACTAGGGATGAATCAGATGAAGTCTGGCAAGGTTTGCCAGCACTGGATGGAGCAAATCGCTTGCCTCAACTTTTGCCAGTTGCAAAAACGTTAGCTGCGACAGAGACAGGCCTTCCGATTTTAGTTGCCCGTGAATATGGATTGGGTCGAGTGCTTGTCTTTGCGGTGGACTCTACATGGAGATGGGCGATGCAGGGATCCGCAGGATCATACAAACGATTTTGGCGACAATTTGTTCTCTGGTTAGCACGCCGAGATGACTTTGATGGGGAACGGCTTTGGTTAAAACTCGCACGCCGTCGAATTTCGGTAGGAAGCCCATTAGTTTTCGATGCTGGTCTCACACTTCCTGATGGAACACTTGTTCAAAACAGTTCTCTATCTGCTACCGTCATCGATCCTGCCGGCAACTCACGATATGTCCGCCTTTCAAAAAGTAGTGAATCTTTTACAGGAACAATAGCGGGATGTACCGAACCGGGAGATTGGCGAGTTGTCGTCAAAGCAGATCGCCAGGGAGAAGAGGCTGCTGCAAGATTTGTTGTATACAGGCAAGATTTGGAACTCGCAAATCCGCGGGCGAATACATTACTCATGCAGCAGATTGCTAGCGCAACTGATGGAGGAGTCAGGCTTCCAGGGGAGCTCTCCAATATTTTCAAAGAAATTGGTCAAGCTCCACCGGTCTTTACGACGAGTGAAGACTGGTCAACGTCACTTTGGGATAATTGGATCACAATCTTGATGTTCGCAGGGTGCCTCGGTACTGAGTGGTTTTTCCGCAAGCGTTGGGGGCTCGTTTGATACGGTCCTGCCAAGTTCCGGTTAAAATCCCTATTTCATTCGGCCTTGTTTCTCTCGACAAGCTTTGGCATGCGTGCTTTTCATATTTGGTTTCTGCGTCAGTCTTGCTACG
>DONH01000117.1 GCA_003509235.1 Planctomycetaceae bacterium | reverse complement strand
CCCAGTCTGTCACACTCTTCCAAACCTCATTCCGTGGCACGACGTCAATTGAAAGTTCTTCTTGGCACTCTCGACATACTGCTTCACTGTCGTGCTCTCCTGCCTCAACATGACCACCTGGAAAACAGACCATTCCACCAGCACGGAGACTTTCACCCCTGCGAATTGCAAGGAATAAATCACCTCGTCGAATGATTGCAACCACCCCAAAGCTCGTGGGTTTTGTGGGCATCTCCTTCTTCGACTGAAAACACATTAGGCTAGGTTTTTCCAAAACACTACGTACCTGACGACCATTCGTCTCTTAATACACTCTGTTATACCCTGCTAAACTATACATGCCGCCAGACGATGGCTTGCGGCGTGATGCACCCTATTATCTATTATCTTGAACAGGAATTTCTCTTCATGGACACAGCGCCGCCACCTGAACCGGCAAAACGACCAACGCCATCAAAGCCTACCCCCCAACTGTTTGGGAAGCCAATGGGTGGACCTGCCGTCGTCCTGCTTGTTCTTCTTGGGGTCGCATTTCTCACTATTCTTTTTCGAGAACAGACTGGTGGAGCATTTCCTATCAGCTACGACCAATTCATTCATGAGGTCGAAGCTGACAATGTCACAAATGTTGAAATTACTGGCAGCACTGTTCGCGGAACATTTAAAACCATGCCACCGAAGGAACGCGTGGATTCGCCCGATGGAACTCGACGCTTCACGGTTGAAGTCTCTCAGTATCTCGTCGGCGACGGGCTTGATTCCCTTCTGCTGAAGCACAACGTCCGTACAGTCGTCAAGCAGCCAACTGATGGCACCGGATTCCTACTTGGTATCTACCTGCTTATACCTCTTTTACTCATGGGTGCCTTCTGGATCTCGATGCGACGCGCTCGAGACCCACTTGGCGGATCGGGTATTCTTGGCAATTTCACCAAGTCTCCTGCCAAGCGATTCAACACCGAAGACAAGCAGTCGACATTTGCAGATGTTGCTGGTCTCGAAGGTGTAAAAGAGGACCTCAAAGAAATTGTTGAATTTTTAAAAGACCCGAAAAAGTTTCAACGACTTGGCGGCAGAGTCCCCAAAGGCGTACTTTTGATGGGCCCCCCTGGCACAGGAAAAACTCTGCTTGCCCGAGCAGTAGCAGGAGAGGCTGGCGTTCCGTTTTTCTCCATTTCGGGTAGCGAATTTATCCAGATGTTTGTTGGCGTTGGTGCATCACGAGTGCGCGACCTATTCAAGACCGCCAAAGAAGCCTCGCCAGCAATCTTATTCATTGACGAGATTGACGCTGTTGGACGAATTCGAGGAGCTGGACTTGGTGGTGGGCATGATGAACGGGAACAAACACTGAATCAAATATTAAGTGAAATGGATGGCTTCAGCCCGACAGAGTCAGTGATTGTGCTTGCAGCAACAAACCGGCCCGATGTGCTGGATCCCGCGCTCCTTCGCCCCGGACGTTTCGATCGCCATGTCACAGTAGATCGCCCAAACCAAAAAGCACGGGTCGCCTTGTTCGAGGTGCACACAAAAAATGTTCCACTGGCTGAAGATATCGATATGAAACGGCTGGCGGAGGGAACTGTTGGGTTGACCGGCGCTGATATCCGTAACCTTGTGAATGAAGCCGCACTATGGGCAACCAGACATGATAAAGAACATGTCGATGCGTCTGACTTTGATCATGCTCGAGACAAGATTCTCATGGGACCCAAACGTGAAGAGGTTCTGGTAGGCCACGAGAAAAAAATGACCGCCTATCATGAGGCCGGTCATGCACTCGCATCGTGGCTTCTTCCTGGTGTCGACAAACTTCACAAAGTTACAATTATTCCACGCGGGAGGGCTCTTGGCGTGACGCAATTGGTTCCCGAAGAAGACCGTATGAATATTGGTGAATCTGATCTCCATAATCGTCTGGCTTTTATTCTCGCGGGACGGGCAGCTGAAAAACTGGTCTTTGGTGAATTTTCTGCTGGTGCTGAAAACGATTTGACTCAGGCCACTCGCCTGGCCCGCAAAATGGTGTCGAACTGGGGCATGAGTGAACGAGTCGGCCCCCTCTCCTGCCAGACATCGAATGAACATCCGTTTCTTGGACGAGATGTTTACGAACAACGTGATTTTAGCGAACACACCGCGCAGGTGATTGATGAAGAAGTAGGACGCATTCTCTCTGCTGCGGCCGAGCGGGCCGACGCATTGCTTGCCGACAACCGCAAAAAGCTGGACACCCTTTCAGAGGAACTAATCTCTCGAGAAAGTCTTGATGACAGTGAAGTTGAGGCTGTTATTGGTCCCTCTGTTCCACGAAAATCACCGGTAACGCCGGATGTGGGCGGACTCGCATAACAACTTCAAACATCAAGCACGCACAAGACTCCTAATAGACAATCCGCCTCAAGCGTGACGAATCAAACAACAGTCAATCACAGCACAATATGAAAAGATAAGGAAAAAGACTTGATCATGCTTTCACACGCCGTTTACTTCACAATGAAAGACAAAGGCTCTATTGAGTCACTGATAGAATCTTGCCGAACTCACCTGACAAACCACCCGGGAGCATTATCATTTGCGGTTGGTACATGTGCGCGTGAATATGACCGACAAGTAAACGACAGAGCTTTCGACGTCGCCCTTGAAATTATTTTTGAGTCACACGCTGCTCATGATACGTACCAGACATCAGACCGTCATCAGCAGTTCATTGCTGACAATGCAGAAAAATGGGCTCAGGTGCGGGTCTTCGATGTTGAGGTCGATACGCTCGAGCAACACTAAACAACATCCACCCGAGACAACGCAATCTGACCACCAAAACAGATATCAACATCTTTCGCTGCCTGCCGTGGTCGATCCTGGTACTTCCCTTGATACATCCACCCTTCGTCATTAGCAATAAACTGCAAAGGCAATGGAGAAGGGTCAACATCACAGGAAACAATCGACGGGGGATGATCTGCCTGAGGATTGTCTAGATGAGGAAAGTTGACGTTCAAAAACTGGCCTGATCCAAGGGGTGGGAAACCATTGATGGCTGAAAAAACAGCCCCTGCCCACGACGACGCAATGTCCCAGTCGATAGGCTTCCCTCGTCGGTGATACTGCGACAACGCTATTGACGGCCAACCATGAAGTGCAGCCTCACGTGCAGCAGCAACTGTGCCTGAGTGGTGAATATCAACACCAAGATTTCCACCAGCATTAATTCCTGAAAGAACCCAACCCGGCTGATCCAACTTGAGTGTGGCAAAAGCCAATCGCACACAGTCTGCCGGGGTTCCATTCACGTAGTATCGGTTTTCGTCCACCTGCTGGAGCACCAGTGGCCGGTCTACTGTAACCCGGTGACCACAGCCCGAATGGGGATCGAGTGGGGCGACGGTAATGACATCTGACTGCCATTGGTGAGCCGCTTTTTCCAAAGCATGCAGCCCATCCGCATGAATTCCGTCGTCGTTTGTAAGCAACAACATAGCGCTGGACCTCATATTTCACCCAAAAGTTCCCGAACAATTGTCCACACTCCATTCGTGGCAGAAGCGGCCCTCTGGCATACGTCCTCACCATCTATAGGCTGCCTATCCTCACAGTCAATTGAGTCTGCGAGATTCGTTACGACTGATGCTGCCACAACATGCATTCCAAAACTTCTGGCGACGATGACTTCTGGCACCGTTGACATCCCGACAACATCGGCACCAAGCATCTTCAGCATTCGGTATTCTGCTCGGGTTTCATAGTTGGGACCAAGACAATAAGCATAAACACCGCGCCGACAGGAATGACCAGCTACCTGTGCGGCACGAGTAGCCTTAGTTGACAGCAATTCATCATACACATGAGAACCGTTTGTTTTCAGATACTCTGTAGACAACGTATTCCGGACAAAATCAATATGGTCGTTCAGAACAACAATCTCACCAATCACGAGATCTGACGTCAATCCTCCAGATGCATTGGTGAGAAGCACTTGCTCAATCCCTATCGCCGCAAAAAGCTCAATGCCCCGATAGAGCATTTCAACAGGCTGCCCCTCATATGCATGCACCCTACCCTGCAGCATCACCACTGACTGGTTCTCAACACGGCCCCAAACCAGTCGGCCAGCATGACCTATGGCCGTTGCGGATGGAAGCCATTCAAGTTCAGAAAAGTCGACAGTCTTTTTGTCTTCAAGATGATCGACCAACGACCCCATGCCTGTACCAAGTACGATGCCGAGACATGGCTTTGTTGCGAGAGGTGCCCTGTCTTCAAATCCGTTATGAAGAACCTTTCTGGCGATATCTCTGGCAGCATGTGAAGGGACCGGCTGCCGTGCACCAATCCGCTGTTCACCATCTCGTATGCGTTCAAAGATTTCTGCCATGGTTTTTCAGAGCCTATTCTCGCCCGACGTTACCACAAAAATGCCTGCCATACTGCCACCCTTTGCGGCCTTTTCACGAAACACGTATCCTCGCGAGAAGAATACTTGCAGCCTCCGGCAGGCGTGAACCGTTGGCCTCAAGAATATTTCAACATACCAAAACAAAAAAAGGACTCTCCATGCCTACGCGTGCTGAACAGTTCGCCGGTCTTTCCGTTGCCATTGTGACACCTTTTCGCGATGGGAAAATTGATGTTGAACGACTGCACGAACAGGTCACATTTCAAGTCGAGGCAGGGGTTACTGCTATCTGCCCGGCTGGGACAACAGGTGAGTCCCCGACCCTCTCACACAAAGAACACGAACAGGTCATCAGCGAGAGCATTCAAGCCGCCCAAGGAAATACTCTGGTGATGCCAGGGACCGGAAGCAACTCGACATCCGAGGCGATTCGCCTCACCCAGTACGCAGAAAAAGCGGGTGCTGATGCGGCTCTCGTTGTTGGCCCGTACTACAACCGCCCAACCCAGCAAGGTTTGTTCGAGCACTTCAAAGCGATCGCCGAAGCCGTTTCCATCCCTATCTGTGTTTACAACATACCTAGTCGTACTGGCCGCAACATTGAACCGGAAACGATCTTT
>DONH01000420.1 GCA_003509235.1 Planctomycetaceae bacterium | reverse complement strand
CGAGTGGAAGCTGTCTTTTCATCGTTTCTTGAAAAGAGGTGCCTTTATGACTAGTTACCTCAGCAGTGATAAAACCTGCGGTCACTTTGCCTGTAGCCCGACTTACGAGCACTTTATAGGTGCCGGGGAACGCATTCGTAACAACATAACGTTCCATTCGAACACCAGTGTTTCCTTCAAATACACTGGAATGATTATCGTCAATTAATATTCCACCTGAGTTTGTACGAGGTGAAGCAATTGAACAAATAGTTCCGGGTGGCTCTTCAATAATCAGGTCAATATCAGCATCTCCATTCCAAGTCAGTTTTACATCAAGATCTCGGATAAGCGACGTATCAATAACTTGCTGAAAGTATCGTGCCTGCTCTTCTTTGCCTTCCGATACAAGTCGTTCAATAGTCGACTTTGCCAATCTAGCTGCACGCGCAGGTACGTTTTTTTGCAACGGCGGCCACTCATGAGCGAGGATACCAGCACACGTCCATCGTAAAGCGTCTACTGCATCAAGATCCGCGGCAAGCCTAAGACCCAACGCGTAGGCTTCTTTGCACTCTGGCTCTAAAATCGCAACCTGCTTGCAAATACGAAGAGACTGTTCTTTTGAGCCTAGGCGTGCCAAATAACTTGCAAGGGATAGAAGATCAATGGGTGTTGAGGCGAAATCAGCGGCTGAGAGGATGGCACGTTCGACGTCTGCACGAGGGCGGCCGGCACCTTCTAACGCTAACGCCAGAGACTCATACATCCAAGGTTCTGCGTGCCCAGTTGAGATGGTTGCGCTGAGAAGATCTGCAGCAAGATCGAAATTCTTTGATCGCCCAAGTACAGCAGCTGTTGCTCGAATGCGAGCAAGTCGAACTACAATCTCTACCCGGGAGAGTCCGTTGGTATCTTTGACTGTCCCCGGGGGAGGACCGAGGTATTCAGAGAGTTCTTTTCGCAGGTCGTTGGATTCCAGCAAGGATTCTGGCAATGCTAATTCCTCTAAAGGTACTGTCTGCCCTGCGGGTGGATTTTTTAAGTTCTCTACGGGTGAGGCTCTTTTGCTTGTTGATTTTCCGGCTTTGGCTTCAACGGTTCCAGAATTAAGCGATAAAGCTGCCTGAGCGTCGGCGACCTGGAACATGCCGCCGCCCATTCCTCCGCCACCCATGCCACCGCCGCCCATGCCTCCGCCGCCCATAACACCCATGCCTCCGCCTAAGCCGCCGCCTCCACCAGCACCAACACCACCACCGCCTTGGCCGCCCATTGCCGAGTTAGGGTTTATTGGGATTACAAGGTCTGCAACAGGATAAACTTTTATAGATAGATAATTATCTGCGGCATATTGCTTTTCAGTAATAAGCAGCAGTTCATCTTGAACAACATATGTGAGTGGTGTATCAAAAACGTTTGAAAGCAGGCGACGTAACGCGGATCTGGCAGAAACACCGCTGTAAGCGCCTTGAATAGCACCAGGCTCATTAACGTCGAATCCGAATTCTCCTGCAAGAACTCGTTCATCAAGCTTCACAGGTACTCCCAGAGTATCCTGCAGAGTGACCTCAAATTCTCGAAGTGATGCACCGCCAGTGAAGTCAAGATTCACTGTCTCTTTCAATGCATCATAGATTTTTGCTTCTTGTTCGGACGTCCCTCCGAGGTTAACAGACTCGTATTTCTCACGTAGTTTTGATATTTTCTCCCACTTGCTGGCGGATGGATAGACGATCGGCGGCTCGTCAGGGAAAGGAATGCCTGCGAGGTCGGAAAGATGTAAGCTATCCATGAGGGCCCGCTGTGTTTCTACTCGATAACGCATGTTTTTTGTGTGGTAGTCTAAAATCCCTGCCACAATCGGAGCCTGTCGTGCTAGTGTTCTTGCAGTGATTGGTACTCCTTGGTTTGCATAAAGATCTGGAGCATCGAGCCTCATTTCGATGCCAACGTCTTGCTCGGCTTCTCTGAACTTGGGCGTTGGCTGCTGGTAGCCGACACGAATTCCTTCTTCTACGAGAGCACGATATCGCTCACTGAGCTGGCTGAATTTATCCTCACGACGTTGAAGCTCACCAGCAACACGAGCACGTTCTCGGCTAATCGCTTCAGCCCGTTCTTTCGATATATCACGTTCAATTTTTTCACGAGAACGAACAATTGATTCCCTCAGGCTTATTTCAATTTGTCGATTGAGTCGGCCTCGTAAAGCGTCTTCGATATCAGCCGAATTCCGAACTCTGAGTTGTAGATTCTTCAGTTCAATTCGAGCCGATTCTGGGTCAGTTCCCATTAAGTGGCGGGCGTCACGAAGCCCAACGGCAGTTTCACGTTCGAGTATTTGTCCGCGGATTTTTCGCCTATCCTGTATTTCCTGAAGTTCTTCCTGTGGCCCTTCAAGTCCTGTAAAGCCATTATCTGCCGGTTGTGGAAGTGTCTTCGGTTTTGTTTGTTCCAGCGCGGACGGAGTCTGGGACTCTACTGCAGAAGTGTCTGCTTCGTCTGCAACAGGAACAACGTTGTTTGCTTCGTCAGATTCCTTGCGACCAAGTGCTGTAGCCTGAATTATGGCAGCTTCATTGTTGTCCGGGTCCCGCCTTAGTGATGCCGCGGCTAGACGTGATGCCGCGGCATGGCTTCCAGAGGCCTCTGCTTGACGGGAGAGAAGAGCTAGCGACGCAGCTTCCTGCTGGATTGCCGTAGCAGTAAATTCAAGGCCCTCTCGACCAAGAAGTGGCAAAAAGATGCCCCCGGTATCGAAAGCATTTCGGGCAAGTTGTTCAAGAAATGCATTGTCACTTAATGGCTCCTGTTCAGGTACTTCAAAGTGAAGGCTGACATTGCTCCAAGCTTCAGGGTGTTCTGAAAGAGGTGTCATTTCAGCAGAAAACTCAAGAGTCCTCGTATTTGGCTGGCCTAGAAGCAGCACAAATGATTCTCTATCGTGACGAAGTGGCGGCATTCGCAATGGAAGCATTGCCAAGGCATTTTCCTTTTTTGGCGAAGTGACCGAAAGCGTTTGGTCGTCCGGCCAGAGGATTGGCGCGACCAACCGAGGGGCTATGGATTCACCGGCTTGAGTTGTTGTCAGTGAGGTATTAGGTTGAACTACGTTACCACCGGTCTCTGCGGCGAGCGCAGCAAGGTAGGGCCAGTTGATTTTCATTCCAGTGGTGACCGCCGAGAAAGATATGCGACTATCTCGAAGGGCGGCGATGGTAAGTGCAAAATCTTCTGGGAGGATGCCAGTTAAGCCAGGCCCGTCCCCGATATATAGAATTGCGGCTGGCCCCGATTCAGCTTGGAGAGATTCAAGGGCTGAATGGATTACATCGAGCAGATTTGTGTTGCCCAGTGGTGTTCGGTTGGCAAGAGCGTTTTGTGCGTCGATAACAGCATTGCTTTGAGCTTTTCCATAGTCAGTCATTAGGGGTGCAAAAGTAGTGTCGGCAGCCGCGAGCAGAACACGGTCGTGTGGTCGGACATTACTGAGAAGACCACGAACAACTTCAAGAGATTGCTGTTGGATCGCCCCACTTTGGCTGGCCGAAGTGTCAACTAGGACGCAAATTCGTGTGGCAGCAGTTTCACCACTCGTGCCAGTTGCCTGAAGACCAACTGCAGTGACAGCCGGCCCTGATTTGTCCTGATGAGTCGTACGTGTCAAAGTAACAGTTGCATCTGTTGCCCCCGAAACAGATGCGGTGACACAAATTGCCACTGTTGCCAGTAGCTTGACCGCAGTGCGGGTGTAGATTGCAAAGAACCCACGGGGATGAGACGAAAGGCAGCGGTGCATGTATAGACCTCTAGCAGGTGTTTGGGCAGTGCGGCTCAACCTAGCCTCCTAATGATAAGGCCACGAACCGCACTTCTCTTTAATTGGATGATATTTTCACAACCCGTCGCCGCCAATGTCGATTCCCGCGGGAAAATGGCTTATTTTCAAGTTTTTCGGCTTGAGGAAACTCCTCTGGCGGGTTTAGGGTCTCTTTTGCGTCAGTATTTTACAATCTTGAACTGGTTTTCCACGCAGGAATGGCTTCGGGTGCATAGGAATTAAATTGGTTAAAAATGAATAAGAATTCAATTTCTCGGTTCGGTTCCAGCATGGTCGGACGCAGTACAGTGCTTCTCGGTTTCTACTTCGGAGCGGCTTTATGCCCACGCTACGTGCTTGCATCGCCGATCGATTTTGATAACCAACCGCAGCGGCAACTTACTGCGGAAGAAAAGACCAACATCAATGTGTATGAGTCCAGTAACCGTAGTGTGATAAACATCAACACGAAGGCGACGGTCGCCACCGGCTTCTTCCTAGTGGAAAGTCCATCAGAAGGTGCCGGGTCTGGCATCGTAATTGATAAGCAAGGTCATGTGCTCACAAATTTTCATGTGATTGAGGGTGCTGAGGAAATTCAAGCTGTGCTGTATGATGGTTCCTCGCATGATGCATCATTAGTTGGTGTAGACCCTGTCACAGATGTTGCTGTACTGCGAGTCGAGGCACCTGCTGAACTATTGGCACCGGTACAGTTTGGCTCATCGAACGACTTAAAGGTTGGTCAGAAAGTTTTTGCAATCGGGAATCCTTTTGGTCTCGAGCGAACCCTGACCACTGGAATCATTTCAAGTCTAAATCGATCACTACCTACCCGAGCAGGTAGAACAATCAAATCAATAATACAGACGGATGCAGCAATCAATCCTGGAAACTCGGGTGGGCCGCTACTCGATTCGGGCAGTTTGCTTATCGGTATGACGACTGCAATTGCCAGTCGGACAGGACAGAGTTCTGGAGTTGGTTTTGCCATTCCAGTCGGAACACTCGGGCGAATCGTTCCCCAACTCATCACGAGCGGCCGCGTTGTTCGTCCAGATGCAGGAATTACTCGCGTGTATCAAACAGAGCGAGGTCTTCTGGTTGCGGCACTTACACCCGACGGTGCCGCCGAACGTGCTGGTATTCGAGGTTTTCGCGTGGTCCGAGAGAGTCGTCGTCAGGGGCCTTTTGTAGCGGAGTTCGAGCGAGTCGATCGATCAAATGCAGATCTTATTGTTGGGGTCGATAATGTTGCGATCGATACAGTCGATGACTTCCTGACTGCCATCGAGTCGAAGAGTCCAGGTGACCGGGTGCTCATTGGGGTTGAGAGGCAGGGGCACCGCCTCGATGTTCCGCTCACCCTTGAGGCTGAACGAGACGATTGATTCGGTGTCGTTTCATACGATAAAGACCGTGATATATCGGTTTTGATGTGTGGGCGGATCGCGACGAGTCTCCTGCATAAGCAGCCGCCATAGGCCAATTTTTTTAGAGTAGGTTGACGCTTTCGTATTGGCTGTTATCTTTCTATGTTTCCGGAATCGCTTTTGTGATAACGGAAATGATCTTTGACAATTTGGTTGTTAATCTCTTTCGGTTTCGGCCGGCACGCGATCGTGACCGGCACTGCCTGTTTCGCCGAAAGGCACCCTTCATAAGCATTTGCTTTTGTTGGGTAACAGGTGGGAATGAAACTATTTAAAGTACAGAATGAGCCTTCGATATCCATTGCTTTGCGGCAGTGGTGTCCGGTTCGGCAATACATCTGCTTCGGCAGAAATAAGCCAATCAATTGAAGGGTTTGATTCTGGCTCAGAATGAACGTTGGCGGCGTGGATTAGGCATGCAAGTCGAGCGAGAAGTTTACTTCGGTAAATGGACAGCGGCGAAAGGGACAGTAATGTGTAGGTACCTACCCCCCGATCTGGGATAGCTGCGGGAAACTGCAGGTAATACCGGATAATGTCTTCGGACCAAAG
>DONH01000334.1 GCA_003509235.1 Planctomycetaceae bacterium | reverse complement strand
ATTCCGTGCCCCTGTTGCGATGGTGTTAGCAAGTGGTGTTGCGCAGGCTGTGATGCTGGGTGCGCTTGCCATTGCTGTCCTCTATTTTCGGTATTGCGACATTGATCAACGGCTTGCTCCGAAAAAAGCATGGGACGTTCTGCTTTGGTTTTCAGCCATTGGTTTTATTGTTATTGCGAGCTGGACAGTTTGGCAGAAACTTTCAGACGTTCTGTTTCTTTAAGTATGGCGTAAAGCACGCCGATGAGTCGCGTTCTCGTCTGGGTTTGTTTAGATTGTTTTAAAGTTCCGTAAGCGTCATTGCGGGAAGGATTGCGTCAGGAGAGAAACATGTCGTCGTTTGCAGGTGGTGGTCAAGAAATAGGAGGAGCCCAGGGGACGGCTGCGAGCCAACAGGGGTCTGCAAATCTTTCTGTGCCGAGTAGTCCGCTTCTTGATTTTGATGCAATGGAACTTATGCGGCATTACCAGAATGCGGATTACGAGCACATGGCGAAGCAGTTCCTGGCGGTGCTCATGCATCTGCGAGATACGACATATTATCAGCTTGAGGAAACCAATCACGCTGCACTTAATCACTTTGTCAAACAATTTCTCTACTTTATGTCTCAAGAAGACTTCATACTTCCTGAGAAGTACGCTAGTAGTTTTATTGACCTCAACGCTGTAATCGGAAATGTAGTTGCCATAAGTGATTTCGGAACAACAGACCCGTTTGTACAAGTTCTTTTGAAGCAGCAACGTAACTATACGAAGTTGCTGTCACTCTATTCGGGTCGTAATCGAGTGAAGATTGATCGGCGGCTTCTGTTTGCAACAAGCCCTCAGCTTGCAACACAGTGGTACTTTTGTTTTCTTGAGATGTATCGAACAGGGCCGTCTGATCCAGAAACACTTGCCCATCTCCGCGATCACATTACATTCGAGGATGATCGTTTGATTGGGATTAACTCATTTACGCATCACGCATACTTTGGTGCAACGTATATTGATAACGAGAAAGACTATCTTGTGAAGCAGCGGATCAACCGGCTGTTTCAGGCTACTCCTCTTTGTCAACAAAAAATCACAAATAAACCAAAGTCAAAGAAGATCGGTGTCCTTTCTTCGATGTGGTTTCCTCGGCAGAGTGTGTATCGATCACAGCATCCGTTCCTCCGAGAACTTGCGAAAAATCATGAGCTTGTGCTCGTTCACCTCGGACGACCCCGGGAAGACCTCGATACTGAAATCTTCAGTGACGTGCGTTACTACAATGCTTCGGATAAGGCTGATGATCTATCAGCTATCAATCCAAATGACTTTTCGATGGCTTATTTTCCTGATATTGGCATGAGTATTGAGAGTATTATCCTTGCCAACATGCGTATCGCGCCGATTCAAGTGAGTAACTATGGTCATCCTGTGAGTACGTTCGGGGCGAAGGTAGATTACTGGGTTGGAGGACGTGAAACCGAGGTGGCTGATCGGGCACGTGAGCACTATTCTGAGCGACTTGTTTTGATTCCGGGTTGTGCGCAAGCGCCGGTGCCATTGGAGTATCGGCTGGAGTACCCAACGCTTAAAGAGAAGCCGATCATTATTAATTGCACGTGGAGTGGCCAGAAGATAAATAGTGAGCATCTCAATCGTCTCAAGGTCATTGCTGAGAGAGTTGAAACACCGGTGAAATTTCACTTTTTCCCAGGCGGTGCAGTGCTCGGCAATGGATACATACCACTCAAGCGAGCTGTCGAAAAAATTCTGGGTACAGAACAGACAGTTGTGATGCCGAATTTTGACTTTCAGCGGTACATGCAATCTTTAGAACATGCTCACTTCGCAATTGATGCACATCCCTTTGGTGGATACAACACTGCAGTTGATTTGCTTACTTTGAGGTTGCCGGTTGTAACGATGGCCGGTAATCGATTTTATAATCTGTCTACAGCATATCTTCTGAATAAAGTCGGGCTTGAAGAGTTAGTGACAGACAACGAAGCAGATTTTCTAGATGTTTGCTGCCGAATGATTGATGATTCAGACTTTCGCGGACGGATGCAGCGCAGAATGAAAATTGCCGATCTTGATTCAACGGTTCTGAGTCTTGAGCATGTTCCTGCATTTTCGCGAGCCATTGACTACATTCTTGATAATCATGAATCGCTTCAAAAAGACAGCGTACGAAAGCCAATTACGATTACATAACAAAGACCACTGTATTCATCATTCTACAGAGGAGAGTCTGTACCATTGCTGGGCGGCTGTGATGCTACTGTTTTGTGTCGTCTTAATGAAGGCAGTTCCTGTCCACGGTCTCGCAACTCGGTGAGTATGAGTCCACGGTGTCATCATGCATGGAAGTCTGCAGACTTCAGGTTGCGTCGAATGAAGCTAATTTGCGTTGATTGATCGCTTCAATGAACTCAGAAGTTCAGGTACACGTGGTGCTGCCATATAGACCCGCGCAGTGACTGCTGATCGTGGGAAGAACTGTGCAATGAAGTCAAAGCAGAACTCACTTCCTGTGTGTGAGATTGATGCCATATTGGCGTAGACGCCGCCGAGCATGTCGTCAGGGAGTTTTAGGTTGTCGTAAATGTCGGCGATTGGAGCCTGTTGCACGGCATTTGATTGGTTTGAAAGTGGTGTTGAGGTTTGCGGAGTCTCTGCCGACGTGGGTTTTCCCGTTGGGCTGGCATCCTGTATTTTTTTACTGTCATTCGCATCGCTACTGGCAGGTCTCGGGTTCTGGTCTACTTGCGGTGCCTGAGGTTCATTGGGTAGATGCCCGAAGGAAACACGGTACTTTTCCAGAGCCTGCTCCAAAGCGAGTACGAATTGGCTGGCCACAGCTGGTGTGAGAATGATTCGCGCTGCGACACGATTTGGGCGTGCCAGTGATTGAATAAAATCAATTGTATATTCGTTGGGTCCGTGAAGCACGATCACTGCCGTTGCAAAAACCCCTCTTCCAATATCATCAGGTATTCGTGCTGTTGCTGACGAATGTTGGATCTGCTGAACAGGTTGTTCAGGGTTGTTCTCGGGTTGTTTTTCGTCGCTCATGACACAATCCTTAAAAACTTGTGTAAGCACTGTTCGCTGGCACAAAGTGTCTCCATGCCTTTTGGCAGTCGAATGTTGTCAGCGTCGCATTGCATGTGTTGGTTGTCTTGTAGCATCACGCGTTTGCCGGGAGGCGATTCGTTTCAACTATAGGTGTTGAGCTTGTGCAGGCCTTCATGAATTCAACGAGATCAGCTTCTTCAGTGTCAGTCAGGTTCAGAGGCTTGATCTTCGTGCTCAAATGTTTACTCGGGTGACCAACTTTGTCGTACCACTCAACGAC
>DONH01000094.1 GCA_003509235.1 Planctomycetaceae bacterium | reverse complement strand
GAAGGGTTATCTGCTCGACTTTGGGGTCTTCAGAAAGCTCCGGAAGACTTGGAATTCGCTCGACCTCGGAGCGAATTTCACTGAGCACTTTTTGTACATTTTTCGTACCGGTATCGAGTTCAAAAATGCAGAAACCTGCACCTTCTTGTGCGACACTCATAAGTTTCTTAATCCCGGATACGCTGCGGCACGCCTCTTCAATTTTTTGGCAGATTCCCTCTTCGACTTCTTCTGGTGTTGCTCCGGGGTAAGGAACTTTGACAAGGATTATTTCGAGCTCAAATTCCGGAAAAACCTCTCGCCGCATGCCGGCAAAACTCATTGCTCCCACAATGAGTATCGCCACAACCAGCGTATTCATTGCTGGCATATTCTTGACTGTCCAAGAGATCAGACTTCGCATGAGGGCTTTTCACTTACTTGATTGGGGAGAAGCAAATGACGAACTGTCCTTTTGATTACTTGGAACATCTTTTGAATCGCCATGAGACTCGACAGCATCATCGATGACCAACATATTCGCTCGCGGATTCGCAATCTGACTCAGCACTATTTGGTCATCCGGCTGAATACCGTCTGCCGTTGATTCAAAAACAGCTCTGCCCGCAGACACCTGCACAAGCGGTGGTTGAAGAATAGCCAACTTTTTGTTTCTTACAGCCCAGACATCTCCATTTGGCCGTAATGCCTCGCACGGAACGGAAACGAGTGACTGATTCGTTTCAACCTCGACCTGAACATCAACAAACATTCCACGGAGAAGTGATTTTGGTGCACCGAGGGGCAAATCTGGCAATGCTGACCCATAGCGATCAATTGCCTCAACATCGGTCGGATCGGATACAAGGACTCTGCAGGGAAGCGTTCGCGTTCGCGATTCCAAACCTTTCCCTTCCTGCCTTTCGAGTACGCCCTTCCAGCGATACTGACGCTTACCTATTCGGTAAATAACCGTCGCTGGCGTATCAGGAAAATCATAGGGAGACGTTCCTGGTACTCGACGACTGTCACTCCAGATTCGCAACACATCATCCATCTGCAAACTCACCCTCACCTCGGCGGCACTGGTATCCTCAATAGTGACCAGTGGATTTCCTTTACTAACAAAAGATTCTGCCTCAACTATTTCTTCAACAATAATACCGCTTACGGGAGCAGCTATCCGTGTTCTTGCAAGATCGAGCTTGGCTCGCTCGAGCATTGTTTCCGTCAATGTTTGGCCTTCGTTCAAACGAATACGACGCTTGGCAAGAACACGACGCTGACCCTGCAATGTATTCAGGTTGTTGTCAGCAGACAGTTCGTCTCTTAAAGCTCTTTCATAATCTGCTTCAGTCACAACCCTGTCAGATTTCAGATTGTTTTGCCTCACAACTTCGCGATGTGCTAGCTCAACTTGTCTTTTCGCAAGTTCCACCGACCGAATATTCTGATCAATTTCTTCATCAATTTCCTCAATAGATAAAACCGCCTGCTTGAGTTCCTGCTTCAGCCGACGCACTTCAAGTTCGTAATCACGAGGGTCAATTTCGAGAAGCAATGTACCTTGATCAACAAACTCCCCACTTTGAAAGTCTGCTGTCTTTTTAACGATTCGTCCGGCAACTTCAGCTGAGAGCGTGACTTCTCGCAATGGCACAACGACTCCATCAAAATCAATCTGAAAAACACCAGGTTCACGAACTGTTAATACTGTCTGAACAGCCGTCGCAGTAACACCCTCAGTCGCTATTCGCGGTGGTGGTGGCTGGCTTCCCATTGCCATAAAAGCAGCCACTCCGCACCCAAGAATGAGAAAAGGAGTGACCCAGCCAAGAATAGTCCGAAGCATAATCATTTTAAGGTAATTCTCTCAATTATTTTCTACTTCTTGGTCGCTCGGTCCTGATGTAGCACTGAGTGATTGTTCCTGCGAGACATCGACGGACAATGACGAATGTTTACCGAGAGCGGCCAAGCAAAAAGATGTGACGTAATCCGCAAGATCAACTGGGTTATGAAGATTTTTTATTTCATCTGGCGGAATAAGCATGCCAACGACATCACCAGCAGCACGATACAAAAAACATTGACCCACAACGCTCAGACAAACACGACGTACTTCGGGAGGTGACATTTCCCCGTCTGTCAGTTGATCGAGAATCGAGCACAGGACTGTAAAGTGTGGCCGTATATAATCTTCCACAAGTTCCCTGCACGCATCAGTTGGGTGGAGTATTTCGCGAAGCATCAGTCGAACCTGCCAAGGAGGATGATCAAAACCAAGCATTCGCTGAAGCATGTTTCCAACGAAGTCACGAAGTTTCTTGACTGCTGGGGTACCATCAGCCCATTCAGGAAGTGGGACTTGCTGAGATCGTTCCTCATGGGCATGCCTCACGCTCTCAATGTAGAGCCGGTGCTTATCCCCAAAGTAGTAATTCACTGCCGCAACATTCACTGCCGCCAGCGTGCAGATGTCTCGAATAGTCGCAGCCTCGAATCCCTTCTCGGCAAACTCCTGACCCGCTGCAGATAGAATTCGGCCGCGCGGGTCATCGTGACCTTCGCTTGCGACTAGACCTGCTTTTGGAACACTTATTGATGCCATGAATCACCGTTTGAAACGCCTGTTTTAAACTATTCTAACCTCTCAAAATGTGCTGGCGAGAGCGAACTTTTCCGAAAATTGGTACATTTTGAGGGCCGGCAACTCCAAGGAAGGTTCATGCATTATGGCAGGATTCGTAAGAGCGATATTTTATTTTCCTGCCATTGTACGTGGCATTTGGGCGACATCACGAGACTTTTCGGAAGACTAAAGCAAGTTTTCTTCCTGCTCATAGTCGTTTACGACCAGGTCCCCAAGCGGGGTTTCGTTGCACGCACGCACAACGTACCACACTTCATTCGGATTCTGGCCTGACGCATGAGACTCAGACGTCCAGCACTCGTGGTCACGCAGACTGAAGAACTTCTTCTGCAGCGAGCCGGCCAGCAACGAGCGCTCCGTTGATAGAAGAAGTTGTCAGATGATCACCGCACAGATAAATTCCTGGGGCGAGATAACTTGATTGTGGTCTTCGTCGTCTTGATAGCGGCGTTTCGATCGGTAAAGCTTTTGGAATTGTGACTGTTGACAGGTGATTCCATAGTTTGACATCAGGACCAAACCATACTTCAGCTTGTTGCCGAATGGCACCTGGAAGTTGATTATCGTCACCTTCCCAATCACCCCGAACTGAAACATAGATCAGGTTTTTTTCATCAGGTGCATAACCCTCGGTAACAGCTGATGGTACAGACAGATTGTCAATTGGCCCCACAGCAACTGGTTCGGCAGAAACAACAAGAGTTTTCCCACAGGGAGGTTTTTTCACAGACTCGAAAGCTACAAGGCGTGTGCCTTTCCATAGCGGAGGCTTCCATCCAGTTAAAACACCCTCAGGGAGGAGGATTGGATTGGCTGCTGCGGCACTTGAAACAATAATAGATTTAGCACAAAACCGCCGTCCATCTGCAAGAAATACTTCACCGCCACCCGTTAGGTTTTGATTAATGCGTACGGCTGAAGCACGAGTCTGCAGACAACCAGAAGGAAGTTTTTGAGCCATTTGCTGAGGGATAGCAGACATGCCACCTGCGGGAAGACATGCGCGACCGCTAGAGAACATCGCAAATGTAAATTTAAAAACTGTCGCTGCTGTCGTTAGATTCCTTTCAAGAAAGACGCCACCAAAGAATGGCTCGAAGAACAACTTGATAAAATCAGACGAAAATCCTCGCAAGACAAGTTCTTCACGTGTCGTTTTCTCTCCTTCGCCAGAAATTGAAGAAGGATCAATTTCACCTCGCCGCACCCCAGCCAGAACCTGGCTTCGCAACCAGGCAATCCGCAACCCATCAGTCACGCCAACTGTACCTGACAACACTGAACGAATTGCTGCAAAAGGTCGTCTCCACGGATCGCTTA
>DONH01000391.1:1711-9725 GCA_003509235.1 Planctomycetaceae bacterium | reverse complement strand
GTCCTGAAGAACGAGAGGGTATTGAATATGACCGGTGACCGGATCAAGTTGGGTAGAACTCAGACGAGGAGGTGCGACTGATTTTGCAAGCCGAATTGCATCTTCGTGAGAGATCCGAGCGGGAGCCTCTTCAGCACGCGCCTGTCGATTTGTCTTTCGCATATCGAAATAGGTTTCAGTCCATTTCTTTCGGTTGTCGATTTGTTGGGACAGCGCGGACTGATAGTTCTTGGCCGCTTCTGAGTTTTGTAAGTTTTGATAGCCTTGAGCCCTCATCATAGAAGCCATTCCGTAGTCAGCTCCTTGCTGCGCAGTCGATGCGTAATTACCCCCACCCCAACCACGCCTGCCCATGCCACCCATCTGTGCTGCGAGTGGTAGCACCAAAAAGCTCCAGCAAAGAATTGCACATAAAAACCGATGTTCCGTGGGAAATGAGAGCGTCAGCAGCCAGGTTCGAATCTTCATGGAAAAAGACCTCGTCGGATAACCAGTCAAATGTTTTTGAAACCATAGAAATATAGTTTCAATAGTTTCAGCGAAAATCTACTGGAAATAGTATACTTCGAAACATCAAATATCGCGATGTGAGCCTTCCCTAGGACACAATGCTAAGATTTTAGCTGCCGGATTAAGGGCCTGTTGAAGTTCCTTTGGAAAAACAAAAACCCACTCAAAGCGGAAAAATATTATGAATTCTTTTCGGATTCTTGGTTCTCTATGGGCTCTTGTTGTCTTGATCGGTTTTATTTCCGGCTGTTCTCAACCCAAACAAGACTCAGGGACTGCTTCTGTTACCCGAACTGATTCAGCTGAAGGGGGCGGTGCTGCTGAGGAACAAAAGGCTGGTAGTGCTTTAGGAAGCATGAGCCCGAGTGGGAACTCCAATGAATCGGCCGCGGTTCAGCAAGAACCAGATGGCTCGCAAATAGCGACGGCTTTATCAGAGGAAGAGAGAAGAAGATCGGTTGTCCGTCCATCGGTATCCGAACGGCCAGAGGCTCGCGAACTGAATATTAATGAGCTTCGTGAGAAACTTTCAGCCGCCACAAATCCTGATGCTGTAGTTAAAGTGACTGATTCAATCGGCCGGCTTCGAGGCCAAGGACGATCAGCTTTACCCGATTTGCTCAAGCTTACAGCAGATGGGGATCCAAGAGTGCGGTGGCACGCCGCCCGTTCAGTTGGACTCATTGGTGAAGATGCAGTTGCAACTATTCCGACGCTCCTCACGCTGCTCCAAGATGCTGATCCAGTCGTTGCAACGCAGGCAGCTGCAGCAATCGGTCATATACGAGAGGACGACGATCTTAAGAGCTTGTCAGATGCGGACAAAGAACTGTATGCCGATGCTGTAACACAGCTTGTCGGAACACTCGTTCATAATGATGCCCGCGTCCGCCGTGCATGTTTGCGTTCACTTCGAACACTGGATCCATCTCCAGAGCAGCTCATGCCGGTCGTAGATACAGTTTTTGCTTCACAGGATCCCGCTGTAATACTGCCTATCTTGCAAAGTATTGCTGATATGGGCTCAGAGGCAGTGCCATTCTTAGTCGAGCGACTCAAGCTTCCTCAAGGACGGTTCTGGGCGAGTGTTGCCATCACTGAAATCGGTCCGGGTGCAGCAGGTGCCACGCAAGCACTTATTGAAGCTCTGCCGGAGAGTGAGCTAGATGAGCAACTCCACGAAGTGTTTGCCCTAGCTGCGATTGGTGAGGGCGCTCAGAGTGCGGGAGAAGCCCTGATGAAATTATACGGCGATGGGGATTCATCGCTGCAGGGTCCAATCTTGTATGCGATTGGAAAGTTGAAGTACAGAGAAGCTGAGCCGGTTCTGACACAAACGGTTGCAGAGGGGTCGCCACTCTCCGCTACGGCAGCATGGGCTTTAGCCAAAATTCACCCAGATGACCCAGCATTGGTTGATGATGCGGTAAAAAGAATGCGTGCTCAGTGTCAAAGTGAAAATGTATTTGAACAAGCAGCAGCTGTATCAGCTTTATCAGACTTATCGGCTTACATGGAAGCAACACAGCGGCAGAGCCTTGGAGTCTTTCTTGGCGACCTACTAGAGGATGCACCAGAGCCAGTTCAGGAAACTGTAGCAGCAGCAATTGTTCGACTTGGCAGTGAGGGTGTTCCCGCTCTTGTTTCTCTTTTAAAAGGCACAGAGACACAATTCCTTGCTCTTGGGATCACATCGGCAATTGGTGAATCTGCCGCCGAAGTAGTTCCTGATATTGTTGGATTACTCGATTCAAAAGATGACGAGATTGTTCACGAAGCTATTCTTGCTCTTGCTGCAATAGGTTCCGCTTCAGCTCCAGCTTCAGATAGAGTTCTCACGATCCTCAACGAATCAGTTCAAAATCAGAATGAACTCGGAACTCGTCTTCATTATGCTGCAGCGTACTGCCTTGGACGCATTGGCTCTCCTGCCGCAATGAAAGCCCTTCCTCGACTGAAGGAATTGAGTGTGTCCTCGGATGGCATGCAGGCAACCGTTGCGATTTGGGCGGTTTTGCAGATCACTCCGGATGATCAGGAGCAATTTGAAAATGCAGTACCCCTGCTCACAGAAGCATTAGCTTCTGAGGAGCAGACCATTCGCCTTGAGGCGATTATTGCACTTGGTGATTTGGGCCCACGGGCCAAAGATGCTGTACCGGCCATGGAGCTAATCAGTGAAGATGATCCGGTTCGGACGATCCGGCTGGCGGCACAGCAGGCACTTGAAAAAATCCAAGCTGACTGACAGAAGTTACCGCTGCAATTCTGCTTAAGGGTCGGCTGATCGTCCTAATCGTACTGGCTGATACTTAGTCAAGAAATGATCCTTCTATCGTCGATATCACCTATACTAGTGATTTTGGCGTCTCCGGTGTCGCTGTCTCCAGTAGCGGCACGCATGGTGTGAAAATGGGTCGGATAGGAATCTTCAAAAAACTGTGGCTCCTTCGATGCTCTCGTTTTGTAGGGGAGCGACCGCTTGTCCGAAGCATAGTTGACAGCCGACCGAAGAAGATTTTGGAACTCGGACTTGGTGAGTTGTCCCGTACGCCAAATATGCTTGCACTCGCGTCACAAGTTTCTGATGGTCCTATTCACTATGTTGGGCTTGATCGTTTTGAGGCAAGACTGCCTGAAGATCCTCCCGGTGTAACGCTCAAAGAAGCCCATAGCCGTTTGCAAAATTTTGGCCGAGTACAGCTCGTTCCGGGAAATCCAGATTCGACACTTGCTCGTCTGTGTAATCACCTCGGCTGGTTCGACTTCATTTTGGTTTCTTCGGCAATCGATCAGATAACCGTGTCTCGATGTTGGTTTTTTTTGCAACGTTTAACTCGGCCTCATACGGTCGTTTTTCAGGAATTAATCGAAGGCGGGTGGGAGCCAGTCTCCCATCAAAATATTAATGATCGGGCAAGTCAGCAGGTCCTTCGCAAGGTCGGATAACCCGTGGCCACGTTCATATAGTGGCTCGGGGTCTCCTGGTAGCGTCACCCCTCGCTCCCAGCTACATTAGAGGTTACGTTTTTCTCCTCAATTAAAAACTGAAGTATGTCAAGTCCGCGAACACTCCTTGATAAAATTTGGGACGATCACCTTATCTGCTCCCCTGCAGGTGAGAATCCTTTGATTTATATAGACAGGCACCTTGTTCATGAAGTAACGAGTGCACAAGCATTCGAAGGTCTTCGGTTAGCAGGCCGCCCTGTTAGAAGGCCTGAAGCAACTTTTGCAACACCCGACCATAATGTGCCGACGACTGATCGCCGGTTGCCAATTGCTGATCCAATTTCAAAACAGCAGATAGATACATTACGAAATAACTGTAACGAATTTGACATTCGACTTTTTGATCTAGACGACGCCGACCAAGGTATTGTTCATGTTATCGGGCCAGAGCTGGGTATTACTCAGCCGGGGATGACAATAGTCTGTGGTGATAGTCACACAGCAACTCACGGGGCGCTAGGAGCTCTTGCCTTTGGGATTGGCACGAGTGAGGTAGAGCATGTTCTGGCAACTCAGGCTCTCCGGCAATCGAAACCAAAAGCATTAGAAGTGCGTGTGCAGGGAAGCCTGCCTAAGGGGGTCACAGCAAAAGATCTTGTGCTTTATATCATTGGTCAACTTACCACCGAAGGAGGTTCCGGTTATGTCATTGAATACACTGGAGAGTGTATTCGTAGCCTTGGTATGGAACAGCGAATGACAGTTTGCAATATGTCAATTGAAGCGGGCGCTCGTGCAGGTATGATTGCACCAGACCCAGTAACATTTGATTATCTCCGTGGTCGAGATTTCGTGCCAAGGGACTTTGAAAAAGCTGTTCAAGAATGGCAGAAGCTTCCTTCCGATGAAGGTGCAACTTACGACCGAGTAGAGGTTTTTGAGTCGGCTGACATTGCGCCGCAGGTGACTTGGGGGACCAATCCAGCGCAAGTCGTTGGCGTTGATGCAGCCGTTCCTAATGTCGGTGCTATGAGCGATCCGAGTGAGAGGTCTTCCGGAGAGAAGGCGCTGGAGTACATGGGGCTTTCTTCTGGTACTCAGATTACAGATATTCCACTTGAGCGCGTTTTTATTGGATCGTGCACGAATAGTCGTATTGAGGATCTACGGGCAGCAGCTGCCGTTGTTCGAGGATATCACGTTTCGAGAGATGTTCATGCCATGGTTGTACCCGGTAGTGGTCGTGTGAAGCGTCAGGCAGAGCATGAAGGGCTCGATAAATTATTTGTGGCAGCAGGATTTGAATGGCGAGAAGCTGGTTGCAGCATGTGTCTTGCGATGAATCCAGATACTCTTTCGGCGGGTCAACGATGTGCCTCAACGAGTAACCGAAATTTTGAGGGTCGACAAGGACAGGGAGGCCGAACCCATCTTGTTTCTCCTGCTATGGCAGCGGCAGCAGCAGTTGAGGGGCATTTTGTTGATGTCCGAAAATGGCAGTATCAATAGTTAGCTTGATTTCACCTGCTTCAAGTTGAAGAGAGGTTTCCTATGCAGTCTTTCATAAAGCATTCGGGTGTTGTTGCAGCGATGGACCGGTCGAATGTGGATACCGATCAGATAATACCGAAACAATTTTTGAAACGAATAGAGCGAACTGGATTCGGCCAATTTTTATTTAACGATTGGAGATTTCTCTCCGACGGTACGCCAGACCCTAGCTTTGAACTCAATCGTCCTGAGGCAGAGGGAGCAACAATTCTCCTTGCCAGGCGTAACTTTGGTTGCGGTTCGAGTAGAGAGCATGCTCCTTGGGCTTTAGCTGATTATGGTTTCCGGTGTATCATTGCACCTACGTTTGCAGATATTTTTTATTCCAATTGTTTTTCGAATAGTATCTTGCCAATTAGGCTTTCGGAAGAAGATGTTGAACAGTTGTTTGAGCTAGCGAAAGCTGCGACAGCTAGTAATACAGGAAAGTACGAATTGAATATTGATCTCAACGAGTGCACTCTTTTTGACGACAATAGTTTTCAGCGGTCATTTGAGGTGGATCCATTCAGGAGACGCTGTCTCCTTGAGGGCCTTGATAACATTTCTTTGTCGCTAAAGCATGCAGATGAAATCAGTGCCTGGGAGAAAGCACATGGGCTGCCGTCAATAGTCTCTGGTTAAGGTAAGTGCAGCGTGAAGTGACACGAGAAGCAGTTTGAGGGAGTGCTTGAGGAAAGGTGCAAAATGACACATTCTCGACGTCAAAAAATTGAGGCAATGTTGCAAGATGAGCCTGATGATATTTTTCTTCGCTACAGCCTGGCTCTTCTTATGGAGGCAGATGGGGAGTGGGAGGCGTCGCTTGATATTTTGCAGGAACTCGCCAGAGGTGCTCCTCCGTATGTGCCTGCTTATCAGATGGCGGCACAGCACCTTGTCAAATATGGAAAGCCGGAAGATGCACGTCTAGCACTTCGTGAGGGAATTGAAGAAGCTCGGCGACAAGACCTTACCCATGCCGCTGGGGAGATGGCAGAATTGCTCGTCTCAATCGGTGATGCGTAAGCAGTTCTAGCTGGTCATCTCCTCTAAGATAGGCGTTGGCTCGGCAGCTTCAGAACCTTTTGTAATAACAAATCCCATCTCTTTGATCATCCGGTAATCAGCCTCAGGTAGCTGTCCTTCTGTAGTGAGGTAGTCACCAACAAAAATTGAATTGGCGGCATATAAGCCGAGAGGTTGTAGGCTTCCAAGGTGAATCTCTCTGCCACCAGCAATCCGGATTTCTGCAGCAGGGTTTACCATTCGCATCATAGCAAGGCCTCGTAAGCAGTCGCGAGGTGAGATCTCATCAACACCCTCAAGCGGTGTCCCGTCAATTGAATTTAAAAAATTGAGAGGGATTGATTCAACATTCATTTCCTTGAGGTCAAATGCCATATCAATGAGATCATCAGCAGTCTCCCCCATTCCCATGATGCCACCACTACAGAGTTGGAGCCCTTCTGAGCGACATGCTTCAAGAGTTGCAATACGATCAGCGTATGTGTGTGTACTACATATTTCTCCGTAATGTCGCTCGCTCGTATTGAGATTATGATTCACTTTATCAACCCCGGCAGCTGCAAGCTTCTTGGCTTGGTCGGGTGTTAATAAGCCGAGGCACGCGCATACATTGAGACCAAATTGTTCCTTTATTTGAGGGACAACATGACAAACAAAATCAACTTCACGCTCTGTTGGGCCGCGAGCTGAGATTACAATACAAAATGTTTTCGATTGTCGCTCACTGGCGAGGCGGGCTGCTTCGAGTAACTTAGGCACGGAGAGCAAGTTGTATCTAGGGATTTCTGCATCAGAAACTTTTGATTGTGAGCAATATCCACAATCCTCTGGACAGAGCCCACTTTTTGCATTCATGAGAAAGAAAAGCTGGACGGTGTTGCCGAAAAAATGATGTCGTATCCGATATGTAGCAGCAAGTAGGTCCAGGATTTCTTCATCGGAAGAATCCAGGATTGACCGAGCTTCTTCTTTTTGAAGGGAACGGTCCGCAAGTACACCGGTCGCCATTTCATGCCAGTGTGAAGCGGAGTTTGTTTCAAAGCTGCCTGTCATAAGATTCCTTTCCAGAGCATAGAGAGGGTGTTCCGGATAGTAACCCGTAAGCACGTGATCAGAAAAGGAATTTTATTGATTTTCTGAAGTTCTCTCTTTTCCGTAACGTAACGATTGACCGTCTACAGTCAATTAGCAGGCCCGGAATGCCTGCTGTGGGCAACTGTTTTGGGATGGGCTTAAACTTCCTCGTTCCGTGCTTCCTTGAATGAGGTGCAGCAGGGCCGTTGTCAAATATGTAAGGGAAGCATGGAAAACACTTATGTTTTTACGCTTCAGGAGTCCTGCGAGTGAGTAGGTCTGTTGGTGATCAGGCCGGTCCCGATCTTAGTAAGAGCTGTGAGTGCGGAAAACGCTTTTAGTGATTTGTGCCTTGCTGGGTGCTCCCATTGAAACGGGCACGAAATGAGAGCGTGAACAAGAGAGCAGACGGTCCATTGCAGATGTGTTCACCAGATTACCAATGACATTTGTACTACGACGGATGAGAATTGTCATATAACGCCGCCCTGGAAGAAACGAGCCGTTGTCTTCGTTGCGATTTTGGTAAGGAGGCGAGTTGGCCATGAAATTGCAGCTGTCGATCATCGATACAGTTGAGGAGGGGTTCTACTAACTCATTTTGGTCGTTTAAGCAATTTTCAAATTGCTCGCGATCAGTAAATAGTTCGTCAATCGTTTCAACGGTAAGAGCACGGACGACACATCGTTCATTGCTAATACTAATTTCATAGTTTTCGGATGCAGGCTGCTTGCAATCAAACGTCTTGATACGCTTGGATTCATTCGCAACGTTTTCCAGAAGAGTATCGTGTGGTGTATTTGTCATTCGTTTCAATTCTCCACGTGCAACAAGCAGCCACTCATTCGGGTGAATGCTGCCTGCTTTTCTGAAAGGGGCTACCGAAATCTGAAAGAATCAGTTGCATATAGCGTGCCA
>DONH01000391.1:0-1420 GCA_003509235.1 Planctomycetaceae bacterium | reverse complement strand
ACCGAAATCTGAAAGAATGAGTTGCATATAGCGTGCCAATCTGAGAATAAAAATGCAGCCGCTGATCACACATTATCATTGCTTCAATCGTCCCACTTTAACTTTCCGTAGGCTTAAGGAATCCTACGTTTTCCCTAGATTGACGCGATTGACAAGCTTTCTTGAAATGCTGTTTGAAAAATTTTCAAACAGCATTTCAATCACAGGAGACTTTAGCAACCACCGTTATCGTGCGGAGAGCGTTGGGGCATTGATTCGGAGCGACTTGATGCGCTTGTTCCTGTCACTTGCTTATTGTGCATCTTGTCTCGCAATTCTGCAGCCAATTCGTAGTTCTCAGACTTGACGGCTGCTGCAAGTTGCTCATCAAGGGTGTCACCTAATTCAAATCGTTTACGGACGCTCTCCCGCATGTCACGAAGACGGACGACAAGTTCATCATTTTCAAATTGGTTTTCAGCGTCATACTGAAGAAATAAATCATGAAACGCATCCAGCCCTTTATTAATCTCAGCAATCGCAAGTTCCGGACCATCGTCATCAAGGGCGGCGAGTGCACTCGCCTGAACCCGGTGAAAGAGCACAAATGGTCTATATTGTTCGTGTGAGAGAATCCATTCTTCATCAGGTGAATGTTCTCGGACAAAGTCCATAAAAGCAAGGCTGTGGTCAGCATCTTTTGCAGCCATTCCATACTCTCGTAGTGACAGCCAGCACAGTCGTCGATGATAGTACTGGACGAACTCACGGTCCGCTTCTGTGCATTGCTCTTGAGAAAGTTCAAATTCTTCACCTTCTCGGACGACTTCACCCACAAGGTAATCAAAATAGGTCTCAGCCCCATGTGGCCGTGTGCCATCTGGACGAAGTTCAATCTCCATCTGCAACAGTCCCATATCAACACGCATTTGTAGAAGTTCTCTGCCATCACGTGCCGTGACACGACGTGCGTTTACTTCTCCAGGGATGTAATCCCAGTCTTCCAGTACAGAATCAATATCTTGCGGTGATGGCATAGTAATTTACTCTTAGAAAAGCAACCCACGACAGTGCACGCTAGCGTACTCGAACCATTTCAATTTTCTACTAAATAGTCAAACATTCCAATAGAAGTATATCATGTGTCGGCTTCTTGACGGCCTATAGTGCCCTAGTCCATTATTTTTCGCCGGAGTTTTTTAGTTGCGCTTCGATGTTTCTTTCTCTCCAGACGCCTGGTTTTTGATGCGCGCGTTGGTCGGGTCGCACGACGAGTTTTTGGTAGATCGAGTGCTTTCATGAGTAACGCAGAGAGTTTTGCGAGGCAGTCATTAACATTTCGATTCTGCTCTCTGAACCGCTGACTTGTCAGAACTAGTTCGCCGGCTGTTGTGACACGATTGCCGGCATGAACTCGTAGTCGATGGGCCACTGCTGGTGC
>DONH01000014.1 GCA_003509235.1 Planctomycetaceae bacterium | reverse complement strand
GGCCCAAATGGTGCTGGAAAAACAACTTTTCTGCGAACACTTTTAGGTTTCATAAAACCGACCTCAGGACGAGCTTCTATCGCGGGTCTTAACTGCAACTCACAGTCTGTTCAGGTTCGGCAGAAGACAGCTTACCTACCTGGTGAAGCAAGACTCTTCCGCCGCATGCGAGGGCACCAGGTACTCGATTTCTTTTCTCGCCTGCGAGTAGATTGCGATCGAAAAAAATGCTTCGCCATTGCTGAAAGACTTCAGCTCGACTACAGAAGACAAGTTTCAAGAATGAGCACTGGCATGCGGCAAAAACTAGCTCTTTCTATGGTTCTAGCGATTGACTGCCCGTTAGTCATTCTTGATGAACCAACAGCAAACCTTGATCCATCTGCCAGAGCTGAAGTCCTTGAATTGGTTTTAGAGGCTCGTAACACGGGAAGGACTGTTCTTTTTTCTTCACATGTCCTTTCGGAGATCGAGTCAACATGTAATCGGGTTGTCATTATGCGAGCTGGTCACATTGCACATGAACAATTAATTACAACTCTTAGAAGAAGGCATCGTATCTATGCCCAACTCACTGGTCCGCTTACTCAAATACCAGAGAGTCTGACAGACAGCATCTCGATCGTTAAAGAATCAACGAGTGAGGCTATTCTGGAATCGACCGACTCTCTCACCCGGGTATTGGATTGGTTGTCTGGCTTGCCACTGAGTGAACTCAAAATTGAACCCGTTGGGCTTTCCGCTGTGTATGACCGCTTTCATCGAGAAGATGCTCAGCATCGTGACATTGCTTCGCTTCCTCGTCACATTTCGTCTTCCTCCCAAGGAGCATAAGTTTATCGTTATGTGGAATACTGCAATCTGGAGGAAAACATGGGGAGATCAATCGCTGCTGGGCTTGGCATTTGCTGTACTGTGGGCCGCCTTTCCCTGGCTCTATATTGGTCTTTCTGCCCAGATCGAAATGAATGCTTTTCAGAATGTTCTTCTTCAGGCCATTCCTGAAGATTGGCAGAAAATGTCTGGGGTTCCTTTTTCGGAAGTGGCCACATATGTAGGAAGAGTCGCGCTGGCTTTCGTTGACCCAGTTGTTGTGCTCACCGCAACGGTCTGGGGAGTAACACGTGGTAGTGATGCTGTGTCTGGCCAACTCGAACGCGGGACTCTTGAAATGATTCTCGCCCAACCAGTTCGTCGAAGAGCTCTCTATGCAACGCAAGCATTTGCAACTATCTGCGGCGGCTTCTGTCTCTGTATGATTTTGTACGCATCTGTTTTCACCGCTATTCAATTCGGCCCTTGGTCGGGAAAGATGAACCCGCTTGATTTCCTGCCTGCTGCTCTCAATGTCTTTGGGCTCATGGTGTGCATGAGTGGATTGGCCACATGCATCTCAGCATGTGATAGCTACCGGTGGAGAACCATAGGGATTCTCTGCGCCTTCTACGTAACTTCCCTCTTAACAAAACTTGTTGGCCGCCTGAGTGAAACGTTGAGCTGGGTTGGGTATTTCTCAGTCTTTAATGCCTATGAACCACAGAGACTTGTGGGGGGGGCCTGGGCTGACTGGCAACTCCTGCTCCAATATAATGGAATTCTTTTAGGAATTGGCATTACCGGCTACGTTCTTGGGGGTTATATCTTTAACCGACGTGACCTTCCTGCCCCGCTTTAACAGAACGATAGTCCTGACATTAAAAATTAGCCTTCGGGTGAAACGCGAGAATTGGCTACATTTTTTAATTCCGTACAATTCATTTTCCACTTACCACACACTTCGTAACAACACTTTGTTTCCAAGGAAAACCTGCATGCAAACGCCTCGTTGCCCATTGATCTGTCGATCGACTTTAGTACGTCGACAAAAGGCTTGTTTGATTTGGCTAGCAACGGCCTTTTCTTGCTGCGTAGTCGGCCTCGCTCCTGACACACTTCCAGTTTGCATCGCAGCAGAAACTAAGGCTGAAAGTTCCGAAAAGGAAGACTCGATTAGCAATGATGGGCAACCTGATCTCGATGCAGCGATCGAACAAAAATTATCGGCCCAAAGCCTAGATGATTTCGAGAAGGTGATTGACCTCTGTCGCCGTGCGATACGTAAAGGTCTCCCGAAAGGTTCAAAAGACTTCGCCGACAACCTCATTGTAGGCACGCTTATTGACCGCTCTGTGATGCTCGTTGATGCGATATTTGATGCTCCACGCCCAACTCCAGATTGGCCAAGAATGCGATCATTCGCAATGCGCGATCTCAACGAATTAGTTAAACGTGATCCGAAACTTGGTCTCGCGCATCTCATGATTGCTCGACTCCAAGCCCTCCCCGGAGGAAATCCGGATAAGGCAAAAAAGTCTGCCGACATGGCAATAAAATTTCTTTCCTCGGATCAAAATCCTGTTGAATTAGCAGAAGCACATATTGTTCAAGGCAACTTATTAGAAAATGGCCCGAAGCGTGCCGTTCACTATGACAAGGCTGTTGCACTCGCACCCACCGATACTCGATTCCGTCGCACGCGAGGGCTCTTCAGACTACTTCGAAATGAGTTTGGACCGGCGCGTGAAGATTTTATTGCTGCCTTGAAACAAGATCCAAATGAGTCCGGCGTGTACGAAGCTCTGGGCATGTCTTACATGATGGACAATGAGCTCGATGATAACGAACGACTAGAGGAAGCTAAGAACGCGTTTGATAAAGCAATCGAGATCACTCCCGATTCGGCCGCCCCACGGCTTCAAAGGGCCCGTGTACTGGCGATGCTTGGAGAAAAACCGGGGGCTCTGGCTGACCTCGATAAGGCTATTGAAATCTCACCTCAAAAGGCTGTGCCACTTGTTCTGCGGGCTCGGATCCAACAGCAATCCGGAAACCTTGAAGCGGCTGCAACTGACTTGGCAAAAGTGCTTAAAAATCAGCCCGGCAATCCAGCTGCACTAGAACTTCGTGGCCTCATGGCTGCTGATGCTGGCGAGTACTCCGCAGCGATTCGTGACTTCACAACGATTGCGAAGCAAGACCCGCCTGATCCACTTGTTCTAGGGCAACTAGGTATGTTGCATCTTGCTGCAAAACAGCCGCGGGCTGCCATAGCCTGGTTTGGAAAGTCACTCTCTCTCGACAAAACGCTGTTCTTGAGTTTGCGAGGAAGGAGCGATGCTCTGATCTCCATCGGTGAGCACAAAAAGGCTGCTCGAGATCTTAAGGCAGCATTAAAATTACACCCCGAAGACTCTGGAGTACTCAATAATCTTGCATGGCTCTTCGCAACATCACCGGATAATGAACTTCGCGACGCAACACAAGCAATCGAACTTGCAACCAAAGCATGCGAAGAAACAGAGTGGAAAGCTGCACACATAATTAGCACGCTAGCAGCCGGATATGCCGAAAGCGGTGATTTCAAAAAAGCTTGTGAATTTAGCCGAAAAGCGCTTGCTGCCGACGCCGGAAATGGAGGCATCGATGAACAGCTCAAAAAAGAATTAAGCAGTTACAAAGAAGAAAAGCCTTGGCGCGAAAAACAAAGCATGGCTGAAGCAGAGCTGTCGGATAATGAAACAGCAACGGATGACTCAGAAGAGAGTTCCACAAAAGAAAACAATGCAGACCGAAAGAAACAGCCAATGGGCCAAGAGAAACCGCGCAGGCCCTTTGACTAGTTTTGGGCTTTTGACGAATGGTTACAAAATCGCTCCACAAAGGCCGAATAATCTGCAGCAGTATCGATGCCTCTGGCTGCCTGATCAATGGCCACTGCAATCATTGAAGTTCCGGCCTCAATGAGCCGTAATTGCTCAAGACTCTCAAGTTCAGCCAAGGGTGATTCTGGGAGGCAACTCCAATTTTCGAGCACTGCCCTTTTGTAAGCATACACACCAACATGCTGCCAAAATAGGGGTGGTGTTTTTGTAAGTAAACTATCATGCCATTCCCTCGCTGCCGGTACTGCTGCTCGACTAAAAGTAATTGCTCGCCAAGCCTTTGGATGCAATCCATTCTCCTGCGGAGTGGATTCACTTGCCCAAGGCGTCAACTCCGCCTTGACGACAGACGGATCATGAAGAGCAGCCTTTTCGCGAATAGGCGTCACAAGTGTTGCCACATGCGCCTTGGGGTATTCTTCCAAGCACGTAAGGGCAGCGTCTATTGCTGAGGGAACCAACTCGGGTTCATCACCTTGCAGATTCACAACAATATCCGCATCTGGCAGGGACGGAAGTGCTTCAACTATTCTCGCTGTGCCACTCGTTGCATCAGGAGACGTTAAAATTGGCTTGCCACCAAACCTCTGCACCTCTTGCCGAATTAGGTCGCTGTCAGTGATGACAAAGACGTCAATAGCTTTTGATACTTTTGATGCATTTCTCCACGTATGCTCAATGAGCGTACGACCCGTCTCGGCTAAAAGCATTTTGTTCGGTAGTCGCTGGCTTGCTAGCCGTGCTGGAATGGTGATGACTGCGGAACACTTCATTTGAAAAATCTTTAACTACTAAGCGGTACAGGCTTTATTTCAGTTGCTAGGCAGGGCATCTTAGCGAAATTGCGCAGGCTTATTACGAACTCATAGTGAATAGCAATACGCATATTCTCCCGAGTTGAAAAGACGTATTTCACTGAACCCCAAATCAACTTTAAAGTTCGAAGGTATTAATCAGCACGGAGAATGTAAATATGTGTGGAATTGTTGGCTACATTGGTTTTCGACGCGCTTGTGAACGTATTCTCGAGGGCTTACAACGACTCGAATATCGTGGCTATGATTCCTCCGGAGTTGCCGTACTAGACCACGAGGGGCACCTCTCTGTTCGGAAATCTGCTGGCCGACTCGCCAATTTAGAAGCGCTCATTGCAGAAGATCTACCAGATAGCTCTATCGGTATTGGCCATACTCGATGGGCAACGCATGGACCTCCGACAGATGGTAATGCACATCCTCATCTCGGGGGTGGCTGCGCAAAGGGACAGGGACATTCGGTGGCGGTCGTCCACAACGGAGTCGTTGAAAACTATCACAGCATTAAAGCGAGACTCGAAGTAGAGGGTTATGTCTTTCAGTCTGAAACTGATTCAGAAGTAATAGCTCATTTGATCGACAGTTGTCTAAAGCAGACCTTGTCAGAGGGACCACGACTGGCTGATGACGTCACAGATTCTCCTTATGTGGTAGCAGTTCGTGAAGCCATCGGTCATCTGCGCGGCACACATGGACTACTGGTACTTTTTCGGGACCAACCCGATCTCTTAGTTGCCGCAAGATTAGGGAGCCCACTCGTTATCGGAGTAGGCGATGACGAATTCTTTATTGCAAGTGACGCAAGCCCTCTCGCTGGTCATACCGACAGAATCGTCTATCTAGCTGATCATGAAATTGCTGTTATCAAACGTCAACAGCTTCGAGTTATTCACCGAGACGCTGGAAGAGTTGAACCAACTGTACAGCCTCTTTCACTCGACGCAAATGATGTTGGCATGGGTGATTATGCCCACTTCATGCTTAAAGAAATTTACGAACAGCCAGAGACTGTTACTGCAGCAATGAGAGGCCGAATTGATCGAGATGATGCAACCTCAATCTTCGGCGGCCTCAATCTCACCCCTTCTCAGCTACAGAACATAAATCGAATTGTCCTAACAGGATGTGGCACAAGCTGGCACTCGGCACTTGTTGGAGAATACATGATTGAAGAATTTGCACGCCTTCCTGTTGAAGTCGAATACGCGAGTGAACTTCGATATCG
>DONH01000114.1:10009-10226 GCA_003509235.1 Planctomycetaceae bacterium | reverse complement strand
GTGGATGGCACCTTCGGTCGGCTATGAAGGTAGACTCCTGACCTTTATGCATTCTGTGAGCTAACGTCATCGCTTCGGCAGCAGCCGTTGCTTCATCAAGGAGAGAAGCATTCGCGATCGGCATCCCAGACAGGTCACAAATCATTGTCTGAAATGCAAGCACTGCTTCCATGCGGCCCTGAGAAATTTCAGCCTGATAGGGCGTGTAGGCGGTGTA
>DONH01000114.1:0-9692 GCA_003509235.1 Planctomycetaceae bacterium | reverse complement strand
GGCGGTGTACCAGGCCGGATTCTCTAAAACATTTCTTTGGATAACTGCGGGAGTATGTGTGCCGTAGTATCCTTGCCCCAAAAAACTTTTGCAGACGTTGTTCTGCTGGGAGACAGCCTTTAGTTCTGCAAGTGCCTCTTGCTCTGAGACAGCCGGTGGTAAATCCATCACCGTTCGCCTCATGATGCTCGCTGGCACAATTTCTTCAATCAACGCATCTCGACTTTTTGCTCCGATGGCTTCAAGCATGAACTGCTCATCGTTTCGTGAAAGGCCGATGTGTCGGCCTGCAAATTCTAAATTGTCATCAGATGTAGTCGTTTCGTTACACGCTGGCGCGTGAGATTCAGATGAAAGAGTGTGTGGAGAAGCTGTGCCAGAAGACATACAAGGTTCCTTTCCTGACTGTGCCGACGGGTGCCGCGGCAACTGACGTTGTGTTTTATCCGCCAGAGGAAACAGTATGGCCGAAGCCATGCTGGGAACCCTGTTGTCCTTGGACCTGAGAGATTCACCCGTGAGCATCGGCTCGGGGTTTGCCCCTTCGGTGGACGCCGCCTTTTGCGTCGTCACTCTCCAACAGAATTACAAAATGTCAGTACTTTTGCCTGAGCGTTCAGCCTTCGGCGGTCTTACGACTCTCTCCTGACTCTCTCAATCATAGGGCTTGTAACAACCTACGACAATACAGGCAATTGGAAGACGTTCACCGGCGTGAACATTTAGTGAACAGCAATACAAATTCAGATAGTTCTATTTAGCTTGAATTGGTTCGTAAAAAATCGTCACGTATTAGGAGGTGGGTGTTATGGCGAATTTTGGTTCGTGCCGACTACAGGCTTTTCGACTACAGGCTTTTAATGGTCACCATCCGCTTCTTTACCGAGTTCCTGATCAATCAGAATAAGCCCATGGCCGTCTCCGCCAACCAAGGAGAGTCGATCGTGGACATCATCAGCTTCAGCAGTATCAGCAATTTGTTGTGGAACAAACTGTGTTAAGAAGCTACGCGTCAGATGGTCATTATGTTTGTCTGCCAGGTCAATTAAGTCATTCATTCGTTGCATCAATTTGTGCTCTTGGCTTCGAACTTGATCAAAAGCTACAACAGGATTTTCCCATTCACTGGCAGGTGCTTCAATTGTTGCAAATTTTGCTTGGCAGTCCCGGTCATTGAGGTAATCAACAAAAAGGCCCATGTGGGTCAGTTCCCCAGCAGCTTCTGTACGAAACCATTTTGCCATTCCTGTTAATCCGCGAACGCTGGCCCACGAAGCCATTGAAAAATAAAGGAACGCTGCGGAGGACTCGATGCAAATTTGTTCGTTCAGAGCGGCGGCAACTTCTTCATTTAGTGATAGTCGAAAACTCATCAAATTCTCCAGCGTTCAAAACAGGTAAGTAAAAGATTCGTCAACAGAAATTCTTTTGACATTCTAGCAATGTAATAAGAGTTCGGGCAGAGGAATCTCTTAACTTTGACAAAAATATTTTTACCAGAAAGTGATAATGAGATTCATTCTCGAGAGCCAGCGCGGTGTACGTTTCGTTCGTACCAACACATACACCATCTACTAAGAGCCCAAGTCTATTCAAGTGATTTTTCCAGTGGCGTAGGAAACGGAGACCTTTTATCATTTGAACTCACTGTGATGATTTCAAAAATTGTGATATCAGTTTCAAGACAAACAAAGTTGTTCGATGATCTTTTGCTCATCTACTGTGCTCTGCCAGTTCAACTGGCAAACCTTTACGCGAACGGTTGTGATCGTGTGATTTTCTATCTCTGGTCACTTTGAAAAAGGTTTGAATGGTTGCTTCCAGTAATGCTGTTTTTGGGCACAAGGTATCTGTTTTTAGGCCTTACTGTCCTCTTATGCCGCAAACTTCACCGTTTTGGTGTGCCAGTGTCGTTGCACCTTATCGAAGGAATTGCGCATTATCGGTATTTCAGCAATCTGGTCGCAGACGAGTCACAAGATGCGTTTGTAGAAATGACGATATTTTCCTAGTGAAAAGCTGACTGGATGAGCTTTTGTGAAAGAGAGACTATGAGATCAATTCGTGTGGTGGGGGCATTGGTGTGTGGAGTATTTTTGCTGGCTGGCTTGACCCAGGCAGCAGAATTACCACAGGTAGCTGAGTACACCCACCACATGGCAGTTGCAAAACAGGTGCCAGGTCTTTATGCCGGAGAGCATCCGTTACCCCTGCCTACAACGATGAGTCATATCGAGTACGAAAAAATACTCTTTCCATTTATTAAGAGTCGAGCTTATGCGACGCAGTTGGGATGGAGTCACGACAAGTACGTGCGCGATACCGGTGCGTATGTAAAAGGAAAATACTATGGAACGCATCCCGCAGTCCGGTGCTTTTATTCACCCAAAGTGATGTACTGGTTAACAGGTAATCCAGATTTCTGGCCTGAGGGTCGTGATTCGGGAAAGGCACCGGAAAAAGCACCTCGTGAAGGGAGTATTCCGGAGGGCGGAATGATCATTAAAGAAATGCTTCCGCCACCAGCCGCTCGATATGAAGATATGACGGAAGAAGAAATTCTTGCTGTGATGCGGCTTCCATCTTCTGCCGGTTGTGATGTGATGATCAAAGACAGTTCTGGAGCACCAGATGGTTGGTTCTGGGCAAGTGTCTTTGAGGGTCAGGAATACGACAGTCCCGATTCTTTTGATTATCCGCAGGCAGGATTCGTTCTCGCCTGCGTGCGTTGTCATTCTGTTGCTGAGGAGGGGGGGACGTTTTCATCCTTACGGAATATCACGGGTTTTCCCGGCGAGCCAGTACAGTATTTCGTCGATAACACATGGCGAGAAATTCCAACAGCGCTCCAGCCATACGACTTCCGCCATGATCCGGAACCTCCAGCGTTTCGTGCTCCAATGGATCCAGGTCCAACCCGGCCAAGTTTCGAATTTCTTAATACGTACAAATCTTCGAAATACGTTACGTATCCAGAAGTACGGAAGTTCCCAGCCGAATCGAATGATCACGTCACCCCACATGCATCGATTCCTGAGCGATTTTTGACATCAGATCAGTGCTTGATGTGTCATAGTGCTGCCACTGGTCGGCATAGTGCGAGCCCCGTTATGTTTCTGGAAACGAAGCGAGGAGGCCTGAACGTTTCGCCCTATGGTGAGTGGAGATGGTCACCAATGGGTCTTGCTGGACGCGACCCGGTTTTCCATGCGCAACTTGAAAGTGAGTTGTCACAACTTACACGAGAATTACCCGGTGATCAGGCGGACGCGTACGGTGACCAAGTAGTAAATACGTGCCTGCGGTGTCATGGTGCCCTTGGAAAACGACAACACGAATTTGATACGGGTCTCAAACCGTGGGAAACAAAAGGTAAAGAAAATCTTGATTGGTTTCACGTTGCCGATCCAAATCACCCGCATCATAAATATGGCGGTTTAGCTCGGGATGGAATCAGTTGCACTGTTTGTCACGGAATGGTTGAGGAATATCCAGACCTTCAAGGTTTTCTGGCCAATTCGATAACAGGCCAATTTAAGACGGGTCCTGCAAATGAGATCTATGGACCGTTTAAAGACGTTGTCACGAAGCCGATGCTCAAAGTACTTGGCGCCGCTCCAAAACACAGTCCATTTATTCAATCATCACGAATGTGTGCAACGTGCCATGTCATTAATCTGCCAGTTCTCGACTGGCCGTTGGAGCATCCCCCTGCTGGAGTTAAACAACCGCCGCAAGAGCATCTTGAACAGTTGCTTGCGTCTGAAAAGACGCCGCAATTTCAAGGCTTTACACATAAGATTGAGCAGGCGACGTATTTGGAGTGGCTCAACAGTAGTTTTCAGGATGAATTTGGTCGAACTTCTGAATCACGGAGCTGCCAGGAATGCCACATGCCCAATGGATATGAAAGTCCAGATGGTGATCTTTCAATTGATCAAATTGCGACAAAAATTGCGGTTCTTCAGGACCAAGAATATCCGGAATCTGATCATGCACTCGCTCGCGAAGACCATCACGTTCGATTTCGTAACAAGGGTTTTCGGCGACATACATTTCAGGGCATGAATGTCTTCCTGCTTGAGATCTTCAGGCAGTTTAATGATGTGCTTGGAGTTCGTTTGCCTGATTACGAGACTGGCGTGGAAGGGATTCACTTTGCCATTGATAACTACGTGCAAAACGCACGGAAAAACACGGCCACCGTTGAAATACTGAATGTGGAAACTGCTGGCCAGACCATAGCAGCTGATGTGAGAGTGACCAATCTGACAGGTCATCGTCTGCCAAGTGGCGTTGGATTTCGTCGCGTGTGGATCGAGTTTCTGCTTGTGGACGACACTTATGGGCGGGACCGGATTATCTGGTCATCGGGTTTAACAAATGGTGCCGGTGTCATTGTTGGTGAGAATGGTCGCGTGTTACCCTCAGAATTCTTTGATGAGCTTGGAGACGGTCAACGCCAACAGCAAGCCTACCAGCCGCACCATCGTGTTATCAGTAATTCGAATCAGGTTCAGATTTATGAAGAGTTGACTCAGAATGCTTCTGGGAAATTTACAACAAGTTTTCTTCATAGGACACATGACGCAAAAGATAACCGGCTCTTACCTCGAGGTTGGTCAGCCAAGGGGCCGAGTAGTGAGATGCCAGCAGCATTTGTTGAAGCCACACACCCACATGGTGTGGGAGAAGATCCGCAATATGCTGATGGTCTGGGAACAGATATTGTCAGTTACCGCGTCACGGTTCCAGAATGTTTTGATTGCCGAAAGTTACGTCTGAAAGCCACGCTCTACTCGCAGGCGTGGGCTCCGTACTATCTTCGAGATCGGTTCAGTGATATCCCAGAAGGTCCGGAAGGGGATGCCCGGCGGCGTTTATTCTTCTTGATGTCACATCTGAAAACAGAAGGAACAGTTATTGATGGATGGAAGTTTAAGATTGCGACTGATGAAGAAGAAGTTACAGAATCGCACGAAAAGGATGAATTGAATCGAAAGCGTTGCAGTTGACCCGACGTAGTCAATTGCATCGTATGGAATGGAAAGGGGGAAAAAGGGGCGTTGTTGATGGATCCAGCTATTTTATTTCTGCTCACGATATACTGCCCATGCGTTGATGACATGGTGCATGTTGCAAACGTTCTGTACCTGACGTCATATCTTGTACGCGATATTCTCTGGTTGCGAGTGCTGACAATATTTGCGGGTTTGTCACTTCTTCCATTTTATTGCAACTGTAGTGACCATATCCTCTGGGCACCAATCGGCTGGAACGCACTGTTCATTACGGTGAACCTTATCCAGATCGGTATTCTTTTACGAGAGCGGCGCCCGCGGCGCATGGATGGGACAGCACAAGAACTCTACGACAAAGTCTTCTCTGAACTAACCCCGGGTGAATTTCGCCAATTGCTGAAACGAGGCGAGTGGCGTGAAATTGAAGCCGGAACAATGCTTATTCAGCGTGATTCGGTGGTTCATGACATTCAGGTGCTTGAGCGAGGATCTCTTGAAGTGCGGTCTGGTGGCGAAATCATAGCTCGTAATGAGCCAGGGCAATTCGTTGGTGAAATGAGTTTTCTTTCTGGTGAAAGAGCAACGGCTGATGTTGTTGCCACCGAAGCAAGCCAGGTCTTAGCCTGGTCTCAGGAAAGCCTGAACAAGCTGCTCGATAGGAAACCAACACTTGCCTTCAAGATGCGGGGAATTCTTGGCCGGGATGTTGTGGTCAAGTTACGAGCCCATGGGAAGCCGGTGAGATGAATCCATGCGTCCCTGGCGTATTCTGTATCGAACTGTTCTTCGCTTCCCGTCGTTAGACTTCATTTGCAGTATTGAGGTTTGTGAGTGCATCCCAGTGAGCTGTTAGGTGGCTTCGTTGAGATGTGTCGATGCTCAAAATCTTGGGTAACCCAGATTCGCAACAACAAGGAGATGTTTCGGGATTAGAACTGATATTCCAGACCCGCATTAACACCTTGGGCCCAAAAGCCAGTTGTCGATAGATTAAAACTCGGTTTAAAAGGGGCCGAGATTGGTCCACCACCAAATTGTGTTGGGTTGACGGATGGATCGATCTGATCTGTCACACGACCGACCGTTGTCCAGTAGATTAGTGAATAACCGACCGAGAGGCGAAACTGTGACCAAATGGCATAGTCAGCCGTTACACCAAATTCACCTGCGGCGGCGAACAAAGACTGTTCATTCCCTGGGTTAGTCCGTTGTGCGAGAACGCCACCCGGATAAGTGCCCGTTGTTGTTGTGCCAGCACCTGTGGTTTGTGTCGTTGTTGTCGACCCGTTAATACGAGTAGTCACCGTTGTTGCCCCCAGGGCAACTTTGCCAAGAACTTGGAGTGACCATCGTTCTCGCCACCACTTCTCAATCACACCAAATTCACCTCCGTAGAATTGGTTGAGTGTTCGGAACGAGTCTGATGCAGTGTAGGTGTCAAAACTTGGTGCTACTGCCGAAATGCTTGATGATAGATTTACTGCAAGTTGATCTTCGAGCATGAGATACCGAAACCCACCCACCCAATAGCGTCTATGAAAGTCTTCTCCATTTGTTGTATTGTAGCGATATAAAACGTCGACACTTCCGAATTGACTATTGAGTAATGCATCAGCGGTCTGATCAAGAAGTGATGGATTAGTGCTGGGTTGCGGTCCTGGCTCAGGAATAACCACAGCGGCTTGCTGTCCGGTATTGGCATCGACATATGGTCGTGCAAGATAAGGATTACCACCAGTTGTTGAAAGGCGAAAAGACTTCTTCGCAATAGCGAGTCCAAACCAGGATGCTTCAACACTTCGTTCCTGTTGTGGTGTGAACCAGAAGCCAGCTGTGAGTCGAGCACCAGAACGCATGGGTCCGTCGAAAATCGTGTTTCCAAAAAGAATACTAGTTGCTGGTTGTCCAATGACACCAATAGCAGGTGGCGTTGTGGAAATAGGACTGCTTGTGATAAGCGGAGGTATGGCCTGAGCCGTGGTTGCCCAGACAAGATACTCAGTTGAAAACCAGAGACGTCCGGGGAACTCAGTACGAAAAACACGTGTGTGGTCTCTTGTGCATGGCTTGTGATTTGGTGCCATGTGGTAGGCAAGTTCACCAGGGCCCATCCAATGTCGGTCCACAATATTTCGGTCACAATGTGAAGCCGGGGCTGGCTCCTTAAAACATGTAAGGAGATCTCTTGGATTTTCAGAAAAACCATTACTTCGGACAGGGTCGAACCCGGCGGGCACTTGAAGATCGTCAGCCCGTTTAGGCGGCGCCCAGATACTCCCCGCTTCTTCTTCAGCGAGGGTATCAGCCGGGTCATCAATAGAGCCTGGATATCCGAGTGGCTCTGGTTGGCTGGTCAAACCGATCTCAGCAGAAAGAGTTTGCATACCTAGAGGAACAACCGCGCAGCAGAGGATCACACCCCAACTTTTTGGTTGTTTCATCAGGTTTTCAAACATGCTTGGCCTTATCTGTTGACGCACACATACAGTTAAGATGTATCGGTTGGAGTGACCGTGCGGCCTGAATGGGTTTATTTCTCCCCAATCCATATAAACAACTTAGATACCCTAGTCCATGTTTTCGTTAAAGATTTACAGCCTACTCAGTCGATTCAGTCAGCAGAGGTGCCACGTCAAATCCCTGTGCACGGGGTCGTGGAAACCTGTCACGAGAGCGCCCGTTCCCCCGCGAGGCGTCTTCCATGAAACCGTCGCGCACAGAGAGTTGGTTGAAACCATTAAGTATTGCAGCGCTTTGCACTGTTCTGCTCGTGGGGTGTTCGCGCGGTAAGTATTACCTCCAGGCTGATCGGGAGGTCAATGCGCTACTTAAGGAGAAATCTTGCGATCCGCGGTGGGAAGTACCGTTTGATTACAACGTTCGATCAGATAAAAGAAGTCGATTTCATGATCCGTACAATCAAATTTTTCCACCGATGCCTCCAGATGACCCAACGGCTCATCGCTATATGCATTGTGTTGATGGAAAACATGGATACTATCGGTGGCATATCAACGGTGATCGCACAACACTCGATAATCCTGCTTGGCGTTCTCGGCTCTGTGAGGTTGTTGATCTGACAGAAGCCGGAGCGATTGAGCTTAACACCGAGTCAGCAATGAAGCTGGCGTATCTCAATTCAATCAATTGGTGGGATCAGCTTCAGACTCTCTATCTCTCGGCGCTTGATGTGAGCACTGAACGTTTTCGATTCGATGTTCAGTTTTTCGGTGGCAATACCACTGAGTATCGAAACCGTGGTTCTCTCAACCCGTTCGGACAGGTTACACAATGGGGTACCGAAACAGATCTCTTTGCCCGTCGAAATCTCGCGACAGCCGGTGAACTTATTGTAGGACTTGTTAATTCCGTTGTCTGGCAATTTGCGGGGCCGAATCAGTACACAAACGTTTCATTTTTCGATTTTAATTTTATTCAACCCTTGTTACAACGTTCTGGTCGTTCGATTGCACTCGAACCATTGACAATTGTTGAACGTACACTTTTGGGGAATCTGCGGCAGCTTCAATTCTATCGACAAGGATTTTTCCTACAGGTTGCCTTTGGAAGTAATCAGCCGAGGCGATTGCAGCGCCGTGGTGGATTTTTTGGCGGCACAGGTTTCGCTGGTTTTTCAGGTACAGGAGTTGGTGGTTTTGGAAATATTGGTGGCGTGTTTTTTGGAGGTCAGGGAAATGGACTTCAAACTGCCGGAGGCGGAACCGGAGGGGCTGGGTTCGCTGGTGGTGGTGCCGGAAAACTTGGTGGTTTCGTTGGACTTTTGCAATCGCGACAGCAAATTCGAAATGCTGAGCAAAATTTAGCAGCCCAGCTCAGAGCACTTGCGCAACTCGATGCAAATCTTGAGGCTGGGCTCGTCGGTGTTGAACAGGTTGATCAGTTGCGTCAGAGTGTTGAGACGAGCCGCGCCAATCTTCTTTCAGTAAAAACTGGTCTTGCCAATCAGATTGAAACGTTCAAAGTCACTGTGCTGAACATCCCATCGGATACAGCAATGGCACTTGATGAAACATTTATTAAACCATTTCAATTTATAAGTCCTGAGATGCAGGCTCTGCAAAACGGTATTGGTGATTTTCTAGCGACATATTCTTTCGGTGCCGAAGAGCCCCTGAAGGAAGTAGATGATCCTCGTCAGGATCCAATTGAAGATGACCCGAATGCTTTGGAATTAGTGCCACCGGCGATTGAGAACATACAGGAGGAACCACTACTCCTACCACCACCTCTGAAACCAAAAGATCAGGGAGATACAAATGCAGAGGTGGAGGAAGCTACGGCATTTCGAGTCGAGAAGTCAGTTCTGAAGCGACAGCCCGATTTTAAAGAAGAGACCAAGGCAACAGAGAAACTAGTTGAAGACGCCGATCAAGCACTTATCAAAGCATCTCTGGAAAATCTTGATCTTTTACGGGATCAAGTCGAGCTACAGGCAGCTGATGTCAAGTCAGATCTTCAGCGGGTTGATTCAGATACGGCGTATCGAATCAGTCGCATGCGACTTACAGAGAAAGAAACGTTTGCCCGTGAGATGCGGCTCCTGCGTGATGATCTCAATCGTCTTCTTAAACAGATTGATGACAATGAAATAGAAATTCAGCGACTTGCCGATACCCTTGTACCAGAGAATCTTCGTGAAACTGCTGATGC
>DONH01000025.1 GCA_003509235.1 Planctomycetaceae bacterium | reverse complement strand
TTGCTGATGAGCTCAAAGCACTGCTACCGGTCATGTTAGTCGCAGACGTCGCCGGCAGCTATTTCCGGCTGGAGCATCTCGAAGCACCAGCACCTGAATGGATGCCAACTTTTTCACTGCCGGTCACGCTCGGTGGCTTTGAACTGGTAGAAGAACTCGGCCGTGGAGGCATGGGGGTGGTCTACCGAGCTACGCAACAGAGTCTCAACCGTGAAGTCGCTTTGAAAATGATCCTACCCGGACGGCTAGCAAGTCAGGAGCAGCGGGATCGTTTTCAACATGAAGCCGAAGCAGCGGCCAGACTCGACCACCCCGGTATTGTACCGGTCTATGAAGTTGGAGAGCTGGAAGACTGCCCTTATTTCTCAATGAAGTTGATTCAGGGAGAAACGATTACAACGCTCGTACAGCAGGAATTATTTGCCGTTAAAAAGGCCGCCAAAATCGTCACGGAAGTTGCCCGGGCGATTCACTACTCACACAATCAGGGCATTCTTCACCGGGATCTCAAGCCATCCAACATCCTCATTGACCAACAGGGACACCCTCATATCACCGACTTCGGGCTCGCAAAGCATTCGACACGAAATTCCGAACTAACTCAAACCGGTGCAATCCTGGGAACTCCATCTTATATGGCGCCTGAACAGGCAGCCGGCTCAAGGGGCAATGTCGGAGTGCCCTCGGATATCTATTCACTCGGCGCCATGCTGTACTACATGGTGACAGGCCGGCCTCCGTTTCAAGCCGCCTCGGCCATGGATACGATCATGATGGTTCTGGAGCAGGAACCGGTAGCTCCCCGCACGATTAATCCTGCCGTAGATCGCGACCTCGACATGATTATTATGAAATGTCTTCAAAAACCGGCAGACCTAAGATATTCCAGTGCCAGAGAATTAGCTGATGACCTCGATGCCTTTCTCACACATCAACCGATCCAGGCCAGTTCTGGTAGATTTGGACACGTCGTTGCTCGTTGGTTAGGTGAGACTCACCATGCCTCTGTGTTGCAGAATTGGGGAGTTCTTTGGATGTGGCACAGCCTCGTACTACTGCTGGCATGTGTCCTAACAAATATCATGTTTCTGGCCGACATTGAAAATCGTCTCTACTACTCAGGCATGTGGACGTTGGGGCTGGGGACGTGGGCGGCCGTTTTTTGGATGCTCCGTCAAAAACTTGGTCCCGTGCTGTTTGTGGAACGACAAATTGCCCATGCCTGGGCTGCCAGTATGATCGCGATTGGACTATTGTTCCCCATCGAGTACCTCATGGGATTAGAAGTTCTGGAAGCGGCTCCGGTTATTGGGTTAATTAGCGGAATGGTTTTCATGGTGAAAGCGGGAATTCTAACCGGTAAATTCTACTCACAATCGTTTGCTCTCTTTGCCACCTCCGTTGTCATGGCCATGGTTCCTAAATACAGCTTAATCATTTTCGGCGTGGTATCAGCTATTTGTTTCTTCGTACCGGGCTACCTCTATCACCAGCAAAAAACAGCGCGCTAGACTAGCATTATTCGAGCTCGCATCGCATGGTATTCCAGCCACCACTGCCGTAGAATACAGGTTTACTCCTACCCAAAAGTGTTACCCACTCTGTAGGCAAAAGTGTTCATTCAGTGCATTGGTTCCCGGAAGGGCTTCAGTGCATTCAAATACTAGTTTCCGATTTCCCCCGGGGAAATCACTCGTTGAGACTATTTACAGTCTCAGCACAGAAAGGACCATTTCCATGTTTAAACAAATGATCATGTCCTGCATGATGCTTGGCCTATTCAGCCTGGCAGTCATCGCACAGGACGAAGAAAAGCCGGCAGCAAAAGGGGACGTAGTGAAAGAAGGAAGTTACGCATTTGGTGTGAATTTCATGAATAACATGAAGTCTCAGGGGGTCGACCTTGATCTTCAGGCATTCTTTCAGGGCGTCAATGATTCTGCTTCTGACAAAGTGGAAAAGAGCGAGCAGGAATTGCAGGCTGCTTTCATAGCCTTCCAGCAGGCACTGCAACAAATGGCCGAGAAAAAAGCGGCCATGGCTGGTGAAGAGAACAAAAAGAAGGGCGAATCCTATCTTGCTGCCAATGCTAAAAAAGAAGGGGTGAAAACCACCAAGAGCGGGTTGCAGTACAAAGTAGTCAAAGCCGGAACGGGTAAAACTCCAACAGCTACTTCCAAAGTGACAACACACTACGAAGGCAAACTCATCGACGGTACGATTTTTGATAGTTCCTACAAACGTGGTGCTCCTGCCACCTTTGGTGTGAATCAGGTTATCGCCGGCTGGACAGAAGCTTTGCAACTTATGAAAGAGGGCGACCAGTGGGAGTTGTACATTCCATCCGACCTGGCATACGGAGCAAATCCTCGTCCGGGCTCACCGATTGGCCCCAACGCCACTCTGATCTTCAAAATCGAACTGATCAAAGTAGACGACTAACAACCAACTTCAACAAGGACATATTTCAATGCGAAGTTTAACTATAAAAACCCTCGCACTCCTGGCTATGATCGTAGCCACCGGTGCGACTCAGGCAGCAGATCTGGGAGTGTCGATAGAATCTGCATTTCCAAATCTGCGAATTGCACGCCCCATTGTGATTACGCATGCCGGCGATGGAAGTAATCGGATCTTTGTCGCTTCACAACTCGGTTCCATTCATGTTTTTGAAAAGAATTCGGAAGTGGAAGAAGCTGCAGTCTTTTTCGATCACGAAGAACAAGTGACTTATAAAGACAAAGAAAACGAAGAGGGTCTGCTCGGGTTTGCCATGCACCCAAATTACAAAGAGAACGGTGAGTTCTTTCTGTTCTATACGACCAGCGATGCCGAACACACATCTGTCGTAAGCCGCTTTCGCGTCTCCAAGGATGATCCAAACAAAGCAGATCCGACCTACGAAGAAGAGTTAATTCGTATTCCACAGCCATTTTGGAATCACAATGGTGGAACACTGGCCTTCGGACCGGATGGTTATCTGTACATTGCTTTGGGAGACGGTGGTAAAGGTGGCGACCCGCTGAAAAACGGGCAAAACCTAAGCACACTCAATGGCAGTATCCTGCGACTCGATGTTGATAACAAAGACGATGGAAAGAACTATGCCATTCCTGCTTCCAATCCCTTTGTTAAATCCAAAGGAGCCAAAGCAGAAATCTACGCCTACGGCTTCAGAAATGTCTGGAGACTTTCTTTTGATCGTGTCACCGGTACATTCTATGCGGCCGATGTGGGTCAAAAACTTTGGGAAGAAATCAATATCGTTAAGCGTGGTGGAAACTACGGATGGAATCTTCGTGAAGGAAATCATCCTTACGTCACAGAGAATGGCGAAAAAGGCTCG
>DONH01000483.1:612-4091 GCA_003509235.1 Planctomycetaceae bacterium | reverse complement strand
TTTCCTCCAGGACCAATAAGCAGGCCAATCTTTTCAGGGTCAATGTGCGTACGCAACAAACGTGGCGCCCATCCAGAAATCTCATCGCGAGGCCTGCGAACCGCTGAGAGCATCGACCTGAGAATTTCAAGCCGGGCTTCTCGAGACTGCTCGAGTGTAGCCTTGATAATAGAAGCGGAGATCCCGTTTATCTTCAAGTCAAGCTGAATTCCAGTGATACCGTTTTGTGAACCAGCGATCTTGAAGTCCATATCCCCAAAGTGATCTTCATCACCGATGATATCCGTCAGGAGTGTCCACTTATCCTCTGACTCCTTCACCAGACCTACCGAAATACCAGCCACAGGATTTGTGATTGGTACGCCCGCAGCCATTAAACCAAGAGTAGCACCACACACCGATGCCATTGAACTGGAACCGTTGGACTCTAAAATGTCCGAAATCACACGAATTGTGTAGGGAAAAACATCAGGATCAGGCAGAATCGGCTTGACACTACGCTCTGCAAGAGCACCATGACCTATCTCTCGACGGCCTGGGCCCCGGATTGGCCGAACCTCACCAACAGAAAAAGATGGGAAATAGTAGTCAAGCATGAACTTCTTTGAATATTCCTCAAATAATCCATCTACTCGCTGTTCATCCTTGCCAGTTCCAAGCGTAACAGTAACGAGAGCCTGCGTTTCCCCTCTTTGAAAAAGAGCTGACCCGTGGACGCGAGGCAAAAGATCAACTTCACAATCGATTGCTCGTAGTGACTTGGAATCCCGGCCATCTGGACGCGTCCCGCCAAGAATCAATTCTCGAATTGCTTCCTCTTCAAGACCATGCCACACGTGTGAAAAATCACCTTCAGTAACAGCATCGTCACTGCTTGCAGCATCTGCAGGACACACTTCTTCCTTAGCTCGTTCTTTTAAAGCCTTCACAGCCTCGCCTCGCTCAAGCTTGCCTGTGATTCCCGCAGCCTTCAAAAGTTCGGAATAATAGGTAGTCTTCATTCGACTCTTGAGTGGTGCATAGTCAGGTAGCACGCATTCCTTCTTCGGCTTTCCAGCCTTTGCGACGAGTTCATCTTGCATTTCGCAGATCGTGATGATGACACGATGCGCTTCTTCCAGAGCCTCGAGCATGCGTTCTTCAGGCATCTCACGGGCAAAACCCTCGATCATGAGAATAGCCGTCTTACTACCTGAAACAATAAGATCCAGATCACTCTCTTCAAGTTGATCCTGTGTAGGAAATGGCACGAACTCTCCGTTGACCTGAGCAAGCCGAACGCTGCCAAGGGGGCCTTCGAAAGGAAGGGGAGAAATACAAAGGGCAGCCGATGCGCCAATCATGGCCAAAATATCAGGATCATTTTGGCGATCACTTGAGAGCGTCTGCGCCTGAATTTGAACCTCATCGTGGAACCCCTCTGGGAACAAGGGTCGGATTGGTCGGTCAATAAGACGACTTGTAAGCGTTTCCTTCATAGTTGGCCGGCCTTCGCGCTTTAAAAAGCCACCTGGAAACTTTCCTGCCGCTGCAGTTCGTTCCCGATAATCACACGTTAATGGAAAAAAATCGATTCCCGCTCGGGGTGATCCCGTTGCCGCAGCAACGAGCACTGTGGTTTCTCCATAAGAAACCAATACGCAGCCTGCGGCTTGTTTTGCCAGCAGCCCAGTTTCGATACCCAATACCTCTTGTCCTACTTGACGTTCAACACGATGCTTCACTTTTTCTAATTCCTTCCTTCTACCTCATTCGGTACTCCTAAAATCCTGTACACCAGTTTTCTACTGGGGATGGCAGAATTTATCCGGGAGTATTTCACTAAAATTCTTTAATTTACTTCACTCAAATTATGGACACTTCAACTGCGACCCACCGACTTTGGATGCGAGAGTCGTACTTCTATGGCAACAGAATAGAGAGAACCGAGCCTAATGACCAACGAAAGAAGTTGATCTCTTTTCACCCCACCCGAAAGCCTTTAGCCGAAGCTGGCAGACATAGTGGAACGCTTAAGACTATTTCCGAATACCAAGACTTCGAATGATATCGAGATATCGCTGTGGAGCGACACGCTTCAGGTAGTCGAGTAGTCGTCTGCGTCGACTAACCATCAATAAAAGGCCTCGACGACTTGCAAAATCCTTCGAGTGCTTTTTAAAGTGCCCAGTCAAATGAGTAATTCGAGCAGTAAGCAGAGCAATCTGCACCTCTGCAGAGCCCGTGTCTTCCTGCCCACGACGATGGGCACCTATGACTTCTTGCTTGTGTTCCTTAGTCAACGTCATCTTCGTTATTCGCCCTCCGTGGGCGATCAATAGGATATTTTCTCAAAACTGTTTCGACCTGAAGTCTACCTTTCGGCAGTAAAAATGCAACCAGAAGCCTGTAGCCAGCCCCGTACAGGCGGCTATGCACTTTTGACAGCAGACACACCTCTTTCGGGCAAAGTAGTTTGCCCTGTACCAGGAGGAGTGTGGACAACATTCCATACGAGGCCTAGGCGTTCCATTGCCAGAATAACCCAGTACGTCATATCTAATTCCCACCATTTGTGGCCGTGGGCAGCCATTCGTTGGAACGCGTGATGATTGTTATGCCATCCTTCCCCAAAGGCAAGAAGACCAACCCACCAGAGATTTCGAGAGTCATCAGTGGTTTCGTAGTTTCTGTAACCCCAGATATGTGTGGCTGAATTTACAAACCACGTCACATGAAAAACGTAAACCATTCGAACAGAAAGCCCCCAAAGCAACCATGAAATTCCAATCTCAGGACCATACAGTGCCCAGCCAGTTACAAGCAATCCACCACCAATTACAAAATGCCAAAGCAAGAATGTTTTGTGAAAGAACATTACGCCAGAATCTTTAGCTAAGTCGGGGGCCCAACGAGTACAGTGTGCTTGAATTTCATCGCTCGAATGTTTTGGAAAAAGCCAAAGAATGTGACTCCATAAGCCACCCTCGCGAGGACTGTGTGGATCACCATCTTGATCACTAAAACGATGATGTTTGCGATGATTAGCGACCCAAACAATAGCAGAACCTTCACCTGATATTCCACCAATAAATGCAAAAAACCAGCGAACAGGTTTCGAGGTAACAAAACTTCCGTGGGTAAGGAGACGATGGTATCCAAGAGTTACACCAAGACATCCAGTTATCCAACACAGAGCTACACAAATAGCCAACCCAGACCAAGAAAAGTAGAATGGGGCGGCTAAGGCAGATAGATGCATGCCACTGATCCAAATGAGTGTAGGCCAATCGATGCCTTTGGCTTTAGCGGCGAGGCCGTCCAGTTTTGGTTCAATCTTTTTGTTTTTTCCTTGAACCCTAATATTCCGCGGTTTGGCATCCGGATCGTGAACTGCTTCTTTCCCTGATTGGTAAAGTGCATCAATGGGTCGAGGTATCAGTTTCTTCTTCTTTTCTAAAAGTTCACTTACAGGCATTTGATCTTCCAATTTTCGGAAC
>DONH01000483.1:0-277 GCA_003509235.1 Planctomycetaceae bacterium | reverse complement strand
CTATCAGTACAACAACGACAGCACGGTGATACCATCGCCTTCAAACTTATCTTACGTATAGTGTTACAAAGTACACGACTCCGACCATCTCGCTTCGTCGGAGACCCGTTGGAGAAATGTCAAAACTGCGTCAAAACATCGCTTTCACCTTGTATGAACGCTGTTTTCAAGAAAAAAGGTCAGTGAAGAATAGTGGTTCTCGGCAAAACAGAGAGTAGCCAGGCGGTAATGTCCGTCCCTGGAACGGCCGGAGGGGTTGTACCGGAAAGAAGCCACG
>DONH01000293.1 GCA_003509235.1 Planctomycetaceae bacterium | reverse complement strand
GCTGGCGATGCGACATCACCACAATCTCGTAAAAACTTTGCTATTCTGGCAGCCCGTCATTATCCCCTCAAACCCTTTAAGGAATAACGCCTGTGGATACCGCCGCCCATGATTTTCTGGTCAAAATTCTCGAGACACCCAGTGCATCCGGCTATGAACAACCCGTCCAGAACCTTGTCCGTGAGTACCTGAAGTCATGCGCTGAAACAATTGAAACAGATGCACACGGCAATGTCATCGGCACCGCGAACCCAGGCGGCAGCTGCCGTATGTTTCTTGCTGGTCACTGCGATCAAATTGGACTTATCGTGCAATACATAGATGCCGATGGATATATCTCAGTACAACCAATCGGTGGATGGGACCCAATGCAACTCATAGGCACGCACGTTGTAATCTGGACGGCCACCGGGGGCGTACCAGGCGTGATGAGTCGCAAACCAATTCACCTCCTCACCGAGGAAGAGCGAAAATCTGTTCCGAAGATGAAAGATCTCTGGATTGATATTGGTTCAGACTCCAAGGAAGACGCTGAAAAAGTTGTCCGAGTCGGCGACTCCGCCACCTTTGCACTGAAATATCAGCCGCTACGAAATGGCCTTGCTGCTTCAGTTGCCATGGATGACAAGATTGGTCTCTGGGTTGTAATCGAAGCGTTTCGGAGGGCTGTCAAGGCTGGCCCACTCCCTTGCTCTTTGTCTGTTTCATCGACTGTCCAAGAAGAAATCGGGCTTCGCGGTGCGAAAACGAGCTGTCACCGAGTTGACCCTCACGTTGCGATAGCAGTTGACGTCACGCACGCAACGGACTGTCCAACAATTGACAAGAAAACCGAAGGCGATATTTCACTCGGTAAGGGACCTGTTGTGTATCGGGGCCCGAATATGCATCCACAGGTTGTAGAACGTCTTCTTGACGCTGGCGAAAAAGGTGACATTCCGATTCAACTGTCGGCATTTGGTCGAGCGACACCGACTGATGCCAATGCGCTGCAAGTCACACGGGACGGGGTGGCAACAGGCCTGGTAAGCGTTCCTAATCGATACATGCATTCTGCCGTCGAGACGGTTTCGCTTGATGACGCGGATAGAACCGCCGATCTCCTGGCTGCATTCTGTAGGGGGCTCGAGGGGGATATTGACTGGTCTCCCCAGTAAACCGACAGAACTGGGCTCAGGAGCCTCAGGCGACACCTGCCAAAAAGGCACATCTGATGCCATTAGGCTGGAAATTACATCGGGCAGGGCGTCCACCGCTGTCAGAAAAGCACGGAATTTACGGTTTTTAAAAAAAATTCCTGACTTGGTCCAATCCGGCACAAAGGTTGCATCCTGTGTGTCAATGAAGGGTGTGGCTGCCAGAACAGCCCACTGCATGACCGCGAGGTCTGTTGAGTACGCTTTTGAAGGAGCTTCTTGTGGCAAAGCAAATGGTGTTCGAAGATGAGTTCCGTAAACCTCTACTTGCTGGTGTTTCTAATCTCGCGCGAGCCGTGAAAAGTACGCTTGGGCCGCGGGGTAGAAATGCTGTTCTCGATAAAGGTTGGGGTTCACCAAAGGTGACGAAAGATGGCGTTACTGTCGCCGAAGACATCGAATTAGATGACTCTTTTGAAGATCTCGGTGCCCAACTTGTCAAAGAAGCTGCAAGCAAGACAAATGATGTTGCCGGTGATGGCACGACAACCGCTACTGTCCTTTCCGAAGCAATTTTCCGAGAAGGACTAAAAATGATCGCCGCAGGTGCTGATGCGATGGCACTTGCACGTGGCATCCACAAAGCGGTCGAAGCTGTTACAAAATCAATCCTGAGCCTAGCGTCTTCGATTAATGAGAAGAACAAAAAGGAACTCATGCAGATTGCCACTATTGCTGGAAATAACGACCCAACGATTGGGAACGTGCTTGCGGAGGCCATTCTCAAGGTAGGCAAGGACGGTGTCATCACAGTTGAGGAAGGCAAACAGGCTGAAACATTTGTCAGCGTTGTTGAAGGCATGCAGTTTGACCGAGGGTTTCTCTCACCACATTTTGTCACTGATGCTGACGCCCAAATCTGTGAATTCGAAAATCCCTTCATTCTTATTTTTGAGGACAAAATTTCGAGTGCCAAGAACCTTGTTCCTCTCCTTGAGGCAATTAGCAAGGCTGGCAAACCGTTAGTCATAATTGCTGAGGATGTTGACGGGGAGGCACTTGCAACCCTTGTAGTCAACAAGCTGCGAGGAATCGTTCAGACTGTCGCTGTCAAGGCTCCCGGGTACGGTGATCGCCGAAAGGCAATGATGGGTGACATTGCAGTTCTTACCGGTGGCGAAGCAATTTTCAAGGATCTTGGTATTGCACTCGATGCTGTTCAAATTACAGACCTTGGTAAAGCTAAGAAAGTCATTATCGGCGCCGAGAACACGACAATAATCAGCGGTGGTGGTACCAAAGACGCCATCAATAGTCGTGCAGCACAAATCCGATCCGAGATAGAAGCAACAACGAGCGAATACGATCGTGAAAAGCTACAAGAGCGACTCGCGAAGATCGCCGGTGGCGTAGCCGAGATTAATGTTGGGGCAGCCACCGAAACTGAAATGAAGGAACGAAAAGCACTTATCGACGACGCAAAGAGTGCCACACAAGCAGCCCTCGCTGAAGGGGTGGTGCCCGGAGGCGGTGTCGCTCTCCTTCGAGGAGAAAAGGCAATTGAAAAACTCGAGCTAAAGGGTGACGAAAAGCATGGTGCATCAATCGTGAAAAATGCATTGCACTACCCACTCGAGGCGATTGCCAATAATGCTGGACTCGATGGCTCAGTTGTCGTCAACCGAGTCCGCCAGTTAAAGGGCAAGCATGACGGGTATGATGCTGATAAGGGTGATTATTGTGATCTCGTCAGTGCTGGTGTTATTGACCCAGCAAAAGTTGTTCGCACAGCCCTGCAAAATGCGGCAAGTGTTGCGGCTCTGCTTTTGACAACGGAGTCCCTGATTACAGAGATTCCTTCGGAAGAGGAACCAGAGCCAGAAGGCCATGGTCATGATCACGGCATGGGCGGCATGGGTGGCAT
>DONH01000045.1:4740-5854 GCA_003509235.1 Planctomycetaceae bacterium | reverse complement strand
ATATTCCGCTCCTCGCCTCGCCAAGTAAATTAAATCAGGGACAAACACCTGGGAAACCGTTTCCGAGGCCAGGAACAGACCATCTGAACACACTATTCTCCTGCCACAAATCTCACTCGATTATGACTGTAATAAAAAGAGGCCTCAGGGTGTGACTCACCCATATTCTGATAGCTGCGGCTTCCAGCCGGCGTCCAATCCCAATGCACGATACAAATATGAAGAGCTACTTACTACCCGTCATCGTGATGCTTACCTGCTGCAGTCTGCTCCATGCAGAAGAATCCGGTAAACATCTATTCATTCTTTCGGGCCAGTCCAATATGGCTCGATTCAAACCGAAGTCGTGGTTTACCCCAGGAATCAGTGAAGCGCTGGGTGCCGAAAACGTTATCGTGAGTTTTCATGCTCAGGGCGGACAACCAATTTCCAAATGGTACAAGCAATGGAAAAGCAGCACAGGCGAAACCGATCCTGAGGCAGGAAAAATATACGATGCCTTGATGGAAACAACGAAAGCCACGATTCAAGGCAGCAAAATCCAAACGGTAACTTTTATATGGATGCAAGGAGAAGCCGACTCCAAAGCCGGGAACAGCGATGTCTATCTCGCCAGCCTCAACGGATTAAAAAAGCAACTCGAACAGGACTTGGATCGCACCGATATCAATTTCATCATCGGTAGGCTCAGTGATAGCGGTTTCTATCGCCGACGAGATAAGAAAAGAATCAATAACCTCGATTGGGATACCGTTCGCAAAGCCCAGGAATCTTTTGCGGATGCCTCAGAACGGGCGGTATGGATCGACACCGATGACTTAAACGGTGAAAAGCAGGAGCTTCACTACATAAAGCCTGAGGGCTACAAAAAACTTGGAGAACGCTATGTTGAAGCGGCGGTTACGCTGGTTCAAGCAAAGTGATCTTTTCGAATTGTAAATCTATGACCACTCATCAAAACGCAAAGAACCTGGTGGGCATGAAAGTGGGCAGCATGTTTGGTTGGGGATGGTCGCAAACGTAACGGAGAAGTTAAATTTGGACTTCGACACCCGTTCACGACCACGAACGACCACACTTGACCGCAGACAACCTCATCAAAAACAATGACTAA
>DONH01000045.1:0-4406 GCA_003509235.1 Planctomycetaceae bacterium | reverse complement strand
TGCGACTGCTACTCGGGGAGCTTCTCTCCCCTCACTTGTACTTTGTTTCATGGTACTTACGAGGTTTCGGGCCCAGTTTTCTGGGCTCATTTCTGGACTCATGCCATGTTTCACTCGCTGAAACAGACCACACCATCCATTGATGCATAAAAGCTGAGAGGACACACATGACACTCGCTACAACAAAAAATCAGACAAGGCGTCGCTTTCTCACAACAACAGCTGCAGCCGGTGCCGTTGCACCGAGTTTCATTCCCGCCCGAGTCATGGGATTCGGCGGTGCGGTCCCTCCCAGTGATATGATCCGCCTTGCTGGCATAGGCATTGAAAGTCGCGGCACAACAGTTCTACAAACGATGCTCCCGCATCCTGACGTGCGATTTGTGGCAATAGCTGATGTTCGGGCAGATCGTCGCAAAGCTGTCAAGGAAATGGCTGATCAACGAAACGGTGATACCCAATGCGATACGTATCGTGATTTCCGTGAGATGCTTGAGCGTGACGACATCGATGCCGTACTGATAGCGACTGGAGACCGCTGGCATGCACCCGCTTCAATGCTTGCAGCGGAAGCCGGCAAGGACGTCTATAGTGAGAAACCATGTGCCATTTCTATTGACTTGGCTGGAAGACTGGCCGACACCATCCATCGCACTGGCCGCATTTTCCAGTGTGGTACACAACGACGAAGTAACTCGAATTTTATTCATGCGATTGAGCTGGCCCGCACCGGCAAACTCGGCAACCTCCATACGTTGCATGCTTCAATCTATTCGCTAAGAGATAGTCACGACTGGCTTCCCGCGCAACCAGAACCTGACCCAGCCGTTATTGACTGGGACATGTGGCTCGGACCAGCGCCTTGGCGTCCATACAATGAGGCGTATGTGATGAAAGGACAGTGGCGTGGCTACTACGATTTTGACAGCGGGGCACGGTTGCTCGACTGGGGCGCCCATACGCTTGACCTCTGCCAAGCTGCTGCCGGAGCAGATGGAACAACTCCTGTCGAATATGAGCCGCTTGATGTTGCTGGCGATAACGTCATTCAGTGTACGTACGCAAATGGTGTGAAGTTGATTTTACGGAGCACGGCGTGGCTTGGCCTGGGAACGTGTCCCGTTCGATTCGAAGGAGACGAAGGCTGGGTTGAAACGGGTGACACTGGCCGAATTGCCGTCTCACTCGATTCACTCCGCGCTGACTTACCCGCTCCAACAATTCGAGGAGTAATGCCAACTAACCATACCCGCAACTTCCTCGATTGCGTCAAATCGAGAGGTCGCACCACCACCAATGAAGACATCATGCGATCATCCCATATTGCATGTCATGCCGCTGCCATTGCCTGGAAGCTCAACCGCAAGCTGACGTTTGACCCAAGCACTGAAATGTTTGTTGGTGATAACCAAGCCAACCGGATGCGAAGCAGAGCAGCTCGTCAGCCGTGGGCCGTTTGATCAACGGGCCCCTCAAAAACACCCAAACATAGAAACACAATAAGGACAGCAGGTATGACCCGTATTGATCACTTCAAAGCATTGTTTTTGGCTCTCTGTTTTTCAGTGATAGCCTCTCTCGGGTTGCTCGCTCAAGACTCACCAACAGGTACACCTGCTTCTTTGGTTACAGTGTTAACGTCGCCAGATGCATCAGTCTTTGAAAAAGCCAAGGCGTGCGAACAGCTGGCGATCTTTGGCGATGAACGCTCTGTACCAACGCTGGCTGACTTGCTGACAGATGACAAGCTGTCGTCCTACGCCAGAGATGCACTTGAAGCAATCCCGGGTGAAGCCTCCGACGCCGCACTTCGCGACGCGATTGCACACCTTGAGGGCGACCGGCTGATTGACGTGCTCGCTTCGATCGGTGTGCGTCGTGATGCACAAGCGGTTGGTGTGATAGCCGCCTTACTCAGAAGTGATGATGAAGCCACCGCAGCAGCGGCTGCCCGATCCCTCGGACGCATTGGTAGCCCGCAAGCCGCTGACGAATTACAGAAAATGCTATCCGAAGCGACAGCAGAGTCGGGTATCACGTTGGCAAATGCATGCATGGTCTGCATCCAGCAACTGGCGAAGCAGGGCAGGGTGAAGGACACCGTGACACTGTATGACGCGATCGAAGCTGCTGATCTGCCTGCCTCGATAAAAAGTAAGGCAACGTACAATATCATTCTTGCGCAAGGAGACGATTGCCTGCCAAAACTCATCGAACTGCTCGAGGCTGATGACGAGTCCAAGTTCCGACTGGCCCTGCAGGCTATCAGACACTTGAAAATTGACGCCTCACCTGAGCTACAGACGCTCTTTCATACCGTTTCATCAGAGCGTCAGGTTCTTTTGCTTCAATCGTTAGAGGAACTCGGCAACAAGACGGCACTACCAACGGTTATGAAAGCAGCAAAAGCCGAAGACCCTGCAGTTCGCATGCAAGCGATTCGAGCACTCGCGACAGTAGGCAATAAAACGGCCGTGCCTTTACTACTTGAAGTGGGGGCAGAATCCGACGAGCAGCTTGCCGAAGCTGCTCGATCGATACTCGCAGCACTTCCGTTTGATGAAATCGACACAGCGATTCTCAGCCGACTTACGAGCGATGACATCGCTACCCAACAAATGGCCATTGATGTAGCAGCACAACGGCGGATTGCCGAGGCTTCGGCCACATTGTTTCAGCTGGCCGCAAGTGATAACGACACAACCAGAAAGGAAGCTATCAATGCGTTAGCAGCAACAATTCGAATGGAACATCTTGCTGATTTTATTTCTGTGGTAATGAAGGAACAGCGTTCACTTGGCGATGTCGCCATGCGTTCTGCACTGACTGCAGCCTGTGTTCGCATGCCACAGGAAGGCTGTGCTAAAAAACTTACAGTTGAACTAGCCACCGCGCCGCCGACAGCCAAAAAACTTCTGCTGGAACAACTTGTGTCGGTAGGTGGAGCGACTGCATTAGAAACAGTTGTGTCTGCTGCCCGTAGTAATGACCCGACCAAGCAAGACGAAGCAACACGGTTGCTGGGCGAGTGGCTCACCGCCGATGCCGCGCCTGCGTTACTTGACTTGGCAACGACGCTCACAGAACGCAAGTACCAAATCCGAACCCTTCGTGGTTGCATTCGTATTGCTCGACAACTGAACATGACACCCAAAGAACGAATGAACATCTGCCGCAAGACTCTGGCGATAGCAAGTCGTCCCGAAGACAAAGCACTCGTCCTCGACGTGCTGAAACGCCACCCGAGCCGCGAGGGCCTCCAGTTGGCCGAAACATTGCTGGAGGACCCAGAACTCCGGGCTACCGCACAACCAGCCATCCGGCTTATCAAAGAGAAGGTTGGCGAAGCGTCCGTTACGGAGCGGGGCCTCTAAAGAAAGCTGCTGGGACATTTCGTTCCGGGAGACGGAAGCGGTCAAGTGACGCTACTTCCTTCTCTCGTCAACAAGTAATCTTCTTACACCCAAAGAGAAATACTCATGAAACACCTGCCGCTAACGTTTTGCTCCTTGTTCTTCTTGATCTCCGTACAATTCACTTTGTCTGCCAGGGCGGAAATCTCATTTCTCAACTATCGAGATGGAGAAACCCTGCCCTATCCCCTCGCCGTTGTAAAGGGTAAGTGTAAGGACGACCTAAAGGAAGTATCTCTGGATCTCAATGGCGAACGGTTGACGTTCCCGGTTAGGGAGCATCGCTTCAACAGCATCGTGATGCTCAAAGAGGGGGTCAATGATCTCAAGTACAAATTGCCAGGATCCGACTGCACGTTCAGGCTCATCTATGAGCCCTCGAACAACACACGCAAATTGAGGATCGTATACACCTATCTTAAGTCCAGTGAAGGGAAATACTGGGATGTCGCCGCGAGGAAGACCGGCACCAAAGAAGACATCAAAAAGAAGATCTCGCTATCCGCGTTAATGTATCAGACGAGCTTGGCGGAATTGATGAAGAACGCGGGATACGGCCGCATGACATTCGAGATCATGCCGACGAAAGACGGCGGCCTGGTGCATGAGTTGGAAATCGATAAAACAGCCCAGGAAATGCTTCGAGGTGGCCCCTCCTTGAGAAATGCTCTCTTTCACGCCACGTATCCCTACGACGATAAGATTCAGGACGCCTATGTCTCTGCTTACGTCCGTGACGCGATGGATGGAGGAAAATCTCTACCAGGGCAAACAGCAGCTACCCGTAATCGCATCCATCTAATTACGGTCAAATGGGGATACAATCCCTCGACACTTCACGAACTGAATTGGGCACTCGTGGACGATACTTTCCTCGGAAAGGACCGCCTCACGTCGGGGACCGCCGGTCTCTGGCTCCACGAAGCCGGTCACACCTTCTACGGTCAGCACACCTTGAAAGAAGGGATCATGAACTCCGGAGGCGGATGGCTC